>SLMC01000141.1 GCA_007133745.1 Kiritimatiellia bacterium | reverse complement strand
CTTCATTGTTCCCGTACAACCGCACGATGTCAACATTCACAGCCTGGATATTACCGAATTCTATCATGCGCTTTGCGCAACCGGGAAGCCGGTTATGGGCGGGGTCTTCAGCAAGCAGGGACTCCATGACGTGATTGACATGGCCGCCCTGCTGGCCGGCGGTTTGAAAGCGTTGCAGGACAGGCCGTTTGTCGGCTTCATTACGTCGATCGCCAGCCCGTTGGCCCTGGAAGACGATCGGGCCGAAATCCTCTGGGAAACCGCCCGCCACGGGCTGCCTTTAGTGGTTTCCACCGCACCCATTGCCGGAGCGACTTCGCCGGTTACGTTGGCAGGCACGCTGGCCCAACAGAATGCGGAAGCGCTCATGGGCATCGTATTGAGCCAAATCGTCAATCCGGGCACGCCCGTATTCTACAGCGCGGTTCCCTGCACCATGGACATGCGCTACGGCTCCTTTCTTATGGGCAGCATCGAGTCCGGCCTGATGAACGCGGCGATCGCGCAGATGGCTCACTTCTACCGTGTCCCCTGCTATATCACCGTCGGGGTGACCGACTCGAAGGTGCCCGATGCCCAGGCCGCTTACGAAAGCGCCGCCTCCAGCATGCTGGCGGCACTGGCGGGCGGGGACTTCATTCATCAGGCTTTCGGTTTTCTGGATGGCTCGCTGACCATTTCCTATGCGCAATTCGTGATCGACAACGATATTGTCGGCAGTTGCCTCAGAACACTGAAGGGCATCGACGTGACAGAGGAAACACTGGCCATGGATGTGATCGGCAATGTGGGGCCGAGAGGGGATTTTTTGTCCGAAGCACATACGGTCGAACATATGCGCGACGAACGTTATGTGCCGCGCGTCAGCCATTGCCTGAACTATCAGGACTGGCTCGACACCGGATGTACGGACAGCGGCCAACGTGCCGAATCCATTGCCGCCCAGTTATTAAGCGAAAAGTCGAAAGACTATGTTTCCGATGCCATGAAGGAAAAAATCGTCGCCCGTTTCCCGCATCTTCGATGGCCCGAAAGCCCGGCGCCGGATGACGCATAGAAAAGGTTGACAAAGTCTGTCGATATGCTTGAATATGCGGCAAATCCAACAAGGCGGGCTGTCGCCCGAAACCCAAGCGTGTGAGTATGTGGGTTTGGGAGTGTGTGAGTTTTCACCCGCACACTCACAAACAATCACGTCTCCAATTTCTTGTTTTTTAGGCAGAACAGCGTGATTAAGCCACTAAAGTAGCCTCGGCGCGGTCCATGAGGACCAAGCCCATGGAGAAAGAAGCGGACGATTACGAAGAGACACTCGCAAAATGGATGCAGGCTAGACTTTTCAGCTCGCCTTTTTCGGGTTCAACCCCGCAAATAATCCGCCTTTGCTAGCCCCTTGATGTATTAAGGGTTCGCGCAGAATAAATTGGCAGAATTGGGCGTCTATGCGCCCGCCCGGCAAGACGCGAAAACTAAGGAATATTCCCGATATTTCGTGTTTTCGCAACGCTGCCGGGCGGGATGCATGGGCGTCCAAAATGGCAATTGATTTTTGCGAGGGCCCTAAGAGCCCCGTCGACAAGCATGGGCGCATCCATCAGGGCAACGCACACATGATCAGGGCGAAAAATCGACGACAACAACGTTGATCCGCAACGCCCTTGACAAGAACACACGCGAAGTCGTCGCGCACTGGCTGTGCCGCGCCATGCAGCGCCGTCTGATTCGGCCTGCATAAACCCCGTAGCCCTCAAGCAGGGGGCTCAAGAACAAGCATAGGGAAAGGATTGAATTATGACTCAAGACAACAGACAGTCAGCCGGAGGGTTGACGTCCTCGCTGTACAGGCCCCTGAGCGACCCCGACATGAATCGCATTGTCGAGGATGCCTTCCGCGTTCTGGCGCAGTCGGGAATGCATGTGCACTCGAAAACGGCGCGCGAGGCGTTCCGCCGGGCCGGCGCCACCGTCGAGGAATCGTCGTGCCGTTGCATGCTGCCGCGCGGCCTCGTGGAAGACGCGATCGAATCGACGCCCTCGTCGGTGACACTGTTTTCCCGCAACGGAAAGGCCGATTGCGTTTTGGAAAGGAATCGCGTGCATTACGGCACGGGAGGCACAGCCATTTACGTGCTCGACCCGCAGACGGGCGAACGGCGCCCTTCGACGGTGGCGGACGTCGTGCTCAATGCGCGCATGGTGGATACACTCGAGAACATCCATCTGTTCACGATCAACGTTTTCCCGAACGACATCGAGCAGCGCGACGATATCGACGTGAACCGGTTCTTCCACGCCTTCGACAACACGACCAAGCATGTGATGGGCGGCGTTTACTCGGCGCAGGGATGCGCGGATGTCGTGCGCATGGCCGAGACGCTGGCGGGAAGCGAACAGGCGTTGCGCGCCAAGCCGTTCGTTTCGTTCATCACGCTGGTGATCAGTCCTTTCAAGATCGACGACATCTACGGCGAGATGACCTGTTTTCTGGCCGAAAAGGGCTTGCCCGTCGTGGTGCCGACCGAACCGATCTGCGGAACCACCTCGCCGGTCACGCTGGCCGGAAACGTGCTGGCGCACGTAGCCGAAACGCTGGGCGGCATCGCGCTGGTGCAGGCGGTGAACAAAGGCGCGCCGGCCATCTGCGGCAGCGTCGGCTCGATCACCAACTTGCGGACCATGAATCATGTGGGCGGCGCGATCGAACGCGCCATGATCAACGCGGCGGTGGCGCAGGTCGCCCAGCATTTGAGCCTTCCCCTCTACTCGACGGGCGGAACGACCGATGCGAAAGCGGTCGACGTGCAAGCTTCGTACGAAAGCGCCATGTCGAGTCTGCTCGTGGCCATGAGCGGCGCCAACTACATTCACGATATCGCCGGACTGATGGAAACGGACTTGACGGTCTCGTACGACAAACTGGTGGTGGACAACGAAATTCTCGGCATGTGTCAGCGGGTTTTACGCGGCATCGAGGTCAACGACGATACGCTGGCTACGGACCTGATGATCGACAAGGGGCCAGGCGGCGATTATATGGCCGACGAACATACGGTCAGCCACATGCGGGCCGAGTTCTTCGATCCGGCCCTGGCCAACAGAGACGCGAGAGAATCGGCCGAGCCGAATTCCGACGCGCTCAACCGGGCCCGAGCGACCGTAAGCCGCCTGATGAACGCCCCCGCGCAACCGCGCATCGAGGACGCCATGCGCAAACGGATACTGAATGCGTTTCCAGGCATCAGGAGATAAACTGAACAAAGCAGAAAAGGAGAAATGCACATGGCCTCGCAAAGAGAAGGCATCGTAGTCAACCCGTACACGCGCCTGTCGGAAAAACAGGTTCGCATGGTCGACGGCGTATCGCGCGAAATTCTGGAGAAACAGGGTGTGGCTTGCTATAACGCGCACGCCAGCCAACTGTTCAAGGAACAGGGCGCGCAGGTTACCGAGCAGGACGGGCGCTGCCTCGTCCGCATTCCGTCCGCACTGGTCGACCGCGCGCTGGAAAGCGCGCCGTCCAGCATCGTATTGGGCGCGCGCAACCCGAACAACCGGCTTGTGCTGGACGCCGCCGAACCGCGAGTACGGTTCGGGAGCGGTTCGGAAACCAACATTTGGCTGGACGTCCAGTTCAAGGACGGCGCGCCCGTGTTCGACCGGCAGGACGGCTCGATCGTAAAATTGCGCGCGGCCGCGCACCTGTGCGAGCATCTCGACAACCTCGATTTTTTCATCCGTTGCGTCAACATTCAAGACGCCGATGTCACGGCCGAGAACAAGGATGTCAACAAATTCCTGGCCAGCCTCGACAGCATGACCAAGCACGTTCAAGCCGGTCTGACCGACATCGGGCAACTGGACAATGTGATCCGCATGGGCGAAATCATTGCCGGCGGCAAAGAGGCGTTCACCCAAAATCCAGTGTTGTCTTTCATCTGCTGCGCCGTGAAAAGCCCCCTGCAAATCGTGGACGATACGGCCGAAACCTTTATGGAAATCTCGAAGCGGCGAGTCCCGGTTGTTATTTCCAGTTGTCCGATGGGCGGCGCAACCGGTCCCTTCGACGAATTCGGAATGGTCTCGCTGATTAACGCCGAGCTGCTGGCAGGCGTCACGCTCAATCAGCTCGTAGCGCCCGGCGCGCCCATTCTCTACGGCGCGGTCCCTGTCCGTACTCGCCTGGACAACCTGAACGACATGTACGGCGCTCCCGAATTCGGCCATTACAACGTCGATTGCGCCCAAATGGCCCGTTTCTACGGGTTGCCGTGCTATTCCACCGCCGGTGTGGGCGACACGGCGCAGCCGGGCATTCAGGCGACGGCGGAAAAAATGCTGACGCTGATGTCCGTGCCGCGGGGCGGGGCGCAGTACATTCACTATGCGTTCGGACTGCTCGATCGCACCAATGTGTTCTGCCCCGAACAAGCCGTGCTGGACGACGCTCACATCGGCATCGTCAAGCATGCGCTCGCCGAACCGAACATTGACGACAGCGACAAGGACCGGGTCCTGTCCTTGATCGACGAGGTCATGGAATCCGATCACCGCACGTTCATCTATCATCTGCCACTGCCCACGCGGGACCCGGTCTATGTGCGCTATCCTCTGGAAGACGACGAACACGGGGCGCTGATGGCGGCCCACCGCCGCTACAAGGACATCGAGACCCGGCCCGGAACGCCCCTGCCGGACAACGTGCGCCGCGAACTTCAAGCCGCGATTCCCGGCATTCTTCCGCAGACTCTTGTATAAGAGAACGGGTTTTTAAAAAGGAGATCCTATGACCGACACGAAAAGCAACGACCAGATGCCCGCCTACAGCGAAGCGGTGAAAAGCGGGCTGTACGCCAAAAAATCGGGACTGACCGGCAAGTACGACAATGTACGGCGCCTGTGGGAAGACGAAACTACGCGCGAATATCTGCGGCCGCATCTGCAAAAGCTGATCGAACGCTGCCGGCAATCGATGCGTCGCATCCGTATTCTCGATCTGGGCTGCGGCAGCGCCGACGGATACGAGCTGCTGGCCGGCGTGCGGGATCGCGACGCCAATCTCCAGGCTTTCGAGGTCGACCTGCTGTCCCCGGAAGTGCTGGGTTTGTACAAGGGCGTCGATCTCAATGTCGATCTGCTTCGTCAGGCATCCGACCTCTACGGCCACAACCCTAAAATGGTCTTCGAACAAGCGGATTTCACGGCGGGACTTCCGGTCGCGCGGGACGAAGAACCGTACGACCTCTACTTTTCGTCCTTCGGCACATGCTCTCATCATAACGAGGACGAAAGCCTGATTCAGTTGCTGACCGAGATAGCCGAACGCACGAAACGCTACAGCGTTGTCCACTGCGACTGGATCGGCCGCTATTCCTACGAATGGCAATCGCTCTGGACGCACGACCTGGCCGGGAACCCGAACATGGACTACGTGGTTTCGTACATTTACGACAAGGCGGAACGCGAAGCGCGGCAAAACGAGCTGCAGCATCTGACCCTGCGTTTGATCTGCCGGAAAGAAGCCGAAGCCATCGTGGCGGAGGCCGGCCGACGCAGCAAAACAACGATCAAGCCGCTCTGTTTCTACGACCGGTCCGTCTTCACCGGCCGCCACATGGATACCGGAGATTACAATCCCCGGGCCCTGCCCATTCGCAACGCCGTCAATTCGCTTCACGAAATGAATATGCGAACGGACCTTAATACGCTGCTTGTGGACTATGTCCCCAAGTCCGAGTTTCCCTTTTTAAATCAATACTACGAGCATCTCGCGGCATGCTGGAACTATGTCGTGCAGCATGTGGCCCAACTGCTCGTGCTGTTCGACGAGGAATCACGGCAATTCAGCGGCCCGATCCCCGAACCCCCCGTGGCCTGTCCGAGCCCTGTGCGGACGGCGCTGGAGCGCATGAAAAAAGTCGTTGAAGGGACAGGCTGGTACGGACGGGGGCTTCCGCGCGAAAACATCATCGAACAGCAGATGGGATACGCGCTGCGTCATGTCGTCACCGAGCTCCAGCAGGGACAGGGCTGCGGACACGGCCTGGTCGGCATTTTCGAGATCGAAAAAGCGTGATTGCGCAACAGCGGAGAGACCGTCCCGATGATTGTTATCGATCAGGTCAGCAAGTCGTTTGACGGCAAAGCGTCCTATGCGGTGGACCAGGTTTCGCTGACCGTCGCCGAGGGCGAAACGCTGGTGCTTCTGGGCTCATCCGGATGCGGAAAAACAACGACCCTTAAAATGATCAATCGCCTGGTCGATCCCACATCCGGGGTCATAACCGTCGACGGACGCGACATCATGCGGCAGGATCCCATCGAGCTGCGCCGTTCCATTGGCTACGTGTTCCAGGGCATCGGGCTGATGCCGCACTTGACCGTGGCGCAGAACGTGGAGATACCGCTGCGGCTGCGCGGCGCGCCGGCGAAAGAACAGCGCGCACGCGCCCACACGCTCTTGACACTGGTCGATCTGCCGCCCGAAACGTATGGCAACCAGTATCCCGACCAAATATCCGGCGGTCAGCGCCAGCGCGTGGGCGTCGCCCGCGCTCTGGCGACGGACCCGAAATACCTGCTGATGGACGAACCCTTTGGCGCGGTCGATGCGCTGACCCGCGATCGCTTGCAGCAGGAACTGCTCGAACTCAAGGCACGCATCAAAAAAACGATTATCTTCGTGACCCACGATATTTTCGAGGCGCTCGCGCTGGCCGACCGAATCGCCGTTATGCACCGGGGCCGCATCGAGCAAATTGGCGCGCCGGACGATATTTTGAGGCGACCCCAGACCGATTTCGTTCGCCATCTGTTCGGCAAGCCGGCGCGGCAGCTTAAATTGTTCAAAGGAAACGCGCCATGAGTTTTTTAGAATATGCGCTGTCACAGCGAGCCTACCTTTTGGAGAAAACGGTCGAACATATCGCCCTCACCGGAGTGGCCACGGTGTCGGCTATTCTGATCGGGGTCCCCGTCGGCATCCTGATCGCCCGCCATTCGTCCTTGCGCGGGTTCGCGCTGGGTGCGGCAGGCATCATGCAAACCATTCCCAGCCTGGCCATGCTGGCGCTGCTGATGAGCCTCATGGGTACCATGGGATGGCCGCCGGCCGTAACGGCCCTGATTCTCTACGCGCTGTTGCCCATCATTGTCAATACCCTGACAGGCATTCGCGGAGTCGATCCCGATATTCTGGAAGCGGCCGACGGACTGGGATTCACGGCGAACCAGAAACTCTGGATGGTCGAGTTGCCTTTGGCCACGCCCGTCATGATCGCCGGCATTCGGACGGCGGCGGTTATGACCGTGGGCATTGCCACGCTGTCCACCTTCATTGGCGCCGGCGGACTGGGCGAATTGATTTGGCGGGGCATTCAGACGCCGCGCAACCCCTATCCTCTTTTGCTTGGCGTCTTGACGGCGTCCTTGATGGCCTTGCTGTTGGGCGGCGGAATCGGCATAATCGAGCGAATACTGAAAAGGAGGTTGAGACAGGCATGACCAAACCATGGATAAAGAACACGATTCGAACGCGATGGTTGACGGGCATTGGACTGGCCGGCATGCTGGCCGCGTCCGGCTGCGGCCGCGACGGAGCCGCCACGGTGACGGTGGGGTCCAAAGACTTCACCGAGCAGTTTATCGTAGCTGAAATTGTCGCTCAAACCATCGAGGCGCGCACCGATCTCAACGTGCGACGCCGGACCAATCTGGGCGGAACAATGATCTGTCACAACGCCATGCGGCAGGGAAGCATCGATGTGTATGTCGAATATACCGGGACCGCCCTGCGAAGCATACTCGGCAAGGAAACCGCATCCGTCGATCCGAACCGGATCTACGACGCGGTCAAGGAGGGGTACAAGCGGGACTTCGACCTCGTCTGGCTGGCGCCGTTCGGGTTCAACAACACCTACGCCATGACCGTGCGTCGGGATTTCGCAGAAAAGCACGGTCTCGAAAGCATCGGCGATCTCGAACCGATGGCGGACACGCTGACGGCAGGATTTACCGCCGAATTCGCCGTCCGCGAAGACGGCTATCCTGGCCTGAAAATGGCCTACGGATTCGAGTTCCGCTCCGCGCGCGACATGGACCCGAGCCTGATGTACCGAGCCGTCGCCGGCGAACAGGTCGATGTCATTTGCGCCTTTGCCACCGATGGCCGAATCGCCGCCTACGATTTGGCGACTCTGCGCGACAACCGCAACTTCTTTCCGCCCTACGATGCCGCGCCGATCGCGCGGGCCGAAGTCCTGACGCAACATCCGCAACTGGCCGATGCGCTGGCGGCGCTAGCCGGCATGATCGACGACGCAACCATGCGACAGCTCAATCGGGAGGTCGACGCAGAAAACCGCGAACCGGCCGCCGTCGCCCGGGACTTTCTCATAGCGCAAGGCATTATACCGGTGGAAGAAGACCGAGAAAGCCAGAGTCAAGCAGTGAACAGCGGGCCGTAACGAGCCGTGCCCGCGTCGAGATCCCTCGACAAGCTCGGGATGACAAAAACAAGGAACGATGTTTCCAAAGCTGTCATTCCGAGCGAAGTCGAGAAATGTCCATGGGGAACAACACACCCGGAAAGGAACATCATCATGGCCGCCATTGCAGGATATATTGGAAACGAACGTCAGCAGGAGCATGTCACCGCCATGCTGGACACCCTGCGCCACAGGGGGCCGGACAACCGAAAGCTGGAAACCGGCCATGGCTTCGCCATTGGCGTCCAGACATCGGATCTCTCGCCGGAACGCGGCAACGGCTTTGCCGCCGCCGACAGCGCGACGCTGTTTTTCGACGGCGACATCTACAACGCGCGCAGCCGCAACGCGTCCGACGCGCAAGTCGCGCTCAAGGCCTATCAGACGTTCGGACGCAGCTTCCCCGCGCATTTGCAAGGGGTCTTTGCCTGTGCCGTTCTCGACGGCGATGAACTTATTCTAGCCCGTGACAGCGTCGGCGTGCGGCCCTTGTACTGGGGCGCGGCCAGCGACGGCGCCCTTTGTTTCGCCTCGGAAATGAAAGCGCTGTCGGGACTCGCGGACGATGTGCAGGAACTGCTGCCGGGCACCACGGTCTCCTCGCTGTCCGGCGTAGCCGGCTATCTGCCGCAAACGCCCGCCGTGGCCGTCCCGCGCGATCCGGCCGACGGCATTCGCCTCGTGCGCGATACGCTTATGCAAGCCGTGGAACGGCGGCTGGCCGACGGCGCCGTTGGCGCCTGCCTGCTTAGCGGCGGACTCGACAGCTCGATCATTGCGGCCGCCGTCAAGGCGCTGGGCGCAACCATGCCGCTCTTGACCGTCGGCTTCGAGGGCGGGTCATCCGACGTCGACAATGCCAAGGTCATGGCCGAACATCTTGGCTTCGAGCATCATATCGCTCTGTTCGGCAACGCCGACATCGAAGCCATCGTGCCCCAGGCCGTTCGTACCATGGAATCGTTCGATGAAGACTGCGTCAGCGGCACCATTGCCAATCTTTTCGCCTCGAAACTGGCGCGGGAGCACGGGTCATGCATCCTAAGCGGCGAAGGCGGCGACGAATTGTTCGGCGGCTATCACCTGCTCAAGGACCTTCCCTCCGACTCGGCGCGCCAGCGCATGATGCAGCGGCTCGTCGACATCGCCTACAACACAGCCGTGCAAAGGCTGGACCGGTCCATGATGGCGAACGCCATTCACTATCGAACTCCATTCCTCGACACCGATGTCATGGCGCTGGCAGCGCATCTGCCTGTCCCATGGAAAATTCACTGTGCCGACAACGGGAAACAAGTGGAAAAATGGATTTTGCGCGAAGCCTTCAAGGATCTGCTGCCGGCATCGATCTGCCAGCGCGAGAAACTTCGCTTCTCCGGCGGGACAGGCGTCGACGGGGTCATGGACGCCATCGCCGCCAACAAGATCGAGCCCGGCTCGTTCAACGAGCAAAGCCGGTGTACGCCATGCGGATACCGGCTCAATTCTCCCAAGGAAATGTGGTACTACCGGCTTTTCAAGGACACCTTCCCCGCGCCTTGCTTCGAACGCTTGGTCGGCCGATGGGATCCCGGCAAATAGCCGAGGCCGGATCAGAGCCATCCCATAGCCTAAACGGCATCCGAAAAGGGGCGGAGGAGGCTTGTCGCTCTTCAATTTAAAAACCGCTGCATTGACAGATGCATGAGTTGGGATGCAACGAAGAGGACAAGAGAAGATTAGGGCGAAAGATTAAGGGGTTTGCGTCTTGATCCCTAATCTTTCGCCTTAATCTTTCGCCCTAATCTCCGGTGGGTTAGCGCCTTAATCACGCCGTTCTGCCGAAAAAAAACAAGAAAAATCAGCCTGCCCGTATAGATGGATCGGGCCAAGAGGTCAGAGGACAGAGGTCGGAGGTCAGCCCGGAAAACCGGTTGCTGACCTCCGACATCTGACTTCCGACCTCTGGGTTGCGGGCGACAGCCCGCCTTAGGGACCTTCCTCATACCGCCGGTTCCATCGGTGGGCCTGACAGGCTATGATCGGCGGACCGATCAAGCCGGCTTTGAAGCGACGGCGATCACGCCCGCGTCATGCGAAGGCCGAATCGTTTCGCCCGGCTCCACGATCAGCATGTCGTCGTCCCAAACCCCGTCGATCAGCTTGCGCAACAGCCCAAGCGACCCGGCGACCGTCTCGAACGCCCAGCCTTTATCGTACGCCTCGCGCCGGGCCATCGTCTCGAACGCGGGTTCGCAAGCCAACCCCATGCGAATAAAGGCGAGCCGATCGTAGTTCGCCGTGCCGTCGCCCATCGTCTCCATAATGTAGTCGGCGTTTTCCTCGCCGTACTTGCGAACCAGCTCGTCGCGCTGCAGAAACAAGCCGAGCTTTTGCGACACGCTCGCCTCGCCGGCGCCCTCGGCATCGTCGCGCTCGATCCAGCCGGTCGTCCGGTAGTAGGTGCCCGGATGCGCATGAAACCGTTCGAGATAAGCCTTGCGGTCGCCCATGAACAGGGCAATGCAATCGTGCGCGCGGGGCACGACCAGTCGCGTATGCGCCGACCGCAAACCGACAATGCCGTTGTTGCACAGGCCGTAGACCAGCGCAATCGCGTCGTAGCGGCCGGCCGGCACGTCATCGATACGCGCCTGCAAACGCGAGACCATGCGCTCGACCCCGAGGTCGTGCAGCCCCTTGGGCATAAATTCCAAATCGCATGTGTTCGCGGATTGTGCCGCCAGATGGCAAACCTCGCGATACATCACCTCGCAACACAGCAGTTTCAGTTTCATGCCTTCTCCGGATGGCCCGAAAAAATCGGGTCGTATTCGCGCCTTGCCCCGCAACATACACGCCTTTGCGTGAAGGTCGTGCGGCTAGCTTTCCTCTTTCAATCCGTCCAGAATGCGCCGGACGCCAACGACGCCGGCGACGCGATACGCGGCGATACCCAGTGCGCGAGCGGCTTCGACATTGACCGGGCTGTCGTCGAAATAGAGTACGCGAGCCGGTATCGCGCTCATGCGCTCCAAGGCCACGACGAACGCATCGCGATCCGGTTTGACGCGACCGGTCAGATGCGAAGGGAATACATGCTCGAAACGAACGCCCAACCCCATAGATTCGGCCATGCGCTCCCAATGCAGCTCGTTGGTGTTGGACAGGCAGGCGCGCGTGTACGTACCCGCCAGACCGTCCAGCAGTTCGAGCGCGCCGGGATAGGGCGCGAGAATCCAGTTTCGAAACGTATGAAGATAGGTCTCGGGACTGACGGGCAACTCGAATTCCTCGATCATCGCCACGGCAAACGCGGCCGGTCCGATCCGACCCGACTCGAATGCGCGGCCGGCTTCGCAAAGCAGCCATTTGCGCCAAAGCTGCGCTTCCGTCCACTTCCCCGCCGTCCATTCCATCATCACGGACATGCCCCCAAGCTCGACGAGCACCCCGCCCATATCGAACATAACGACATCGAATGCACGCGGATTCATCAGCCCAAATCCTCGACAACTTCGCGCGCCAGTTGCGTCCAGGCCCGAATGCGGTCCGGATCGCGCTCCACGGTTTCCACATCCTTGAGCGTAATGTCCACATGACACCCGCGGCAACGCTCCAAATCGCGACGCAGGACGGTCTGGACCCGATCGGGATCGAAACCGTAACTGACCATATCGGCGGGACTGGGCCGATAGGAAACGACATAATCGGTTCCAATCTGCTCGGCGCAACGCGCAACATCCGCGAAGGGCGACACCGCTATGCGGCGCAAATTCGGGATCTGACGCAGCATATCTATTTTTCGCGTCAAGTCTTCGCAACACCCATAGGCGACAAGACCGTAAGGCGCCATGATCGGCATCTGGTAGCGCAACAGAAATTCCTCGTGCATCGCCGGCGAGACCCCTGTGAACTCCTGAGCGGCCATATAGCACCAGATCTGGCTGCGCTTGACGCCGCGCGCATTGGCGGCGGGCGGCTCAAGCGCTTCAGCGTAGGGCATGGCCTGATTGTAGTGATTGGCCAACCCGAAATCGCCGGCCGCTTCGGTTTCCTCGTGATCCTTGAGCACGCCGTCGCGCATGAAGGCCAAAAGACGATGCAGCCATTCGGGATTGTCCATCATGTCCATCATGATATGCTCGATGCCTCGCAAGTGACCCAGGTCGGTGGACAAGTCCATCGACCAAATCCCGCGTGCCGGTCCGCGGTTCACATTGACGGGTACAATGTCCCCGATCGCCTCTTCCAGCTTGGCCAAATTGCGGGCCGTTGCCGCCTCGTCAATGTCATGACACGGCGCATGAAGCTTTTCGATATCGGACAAGTCGCGAATCGGATAGTCCTCCTTGTAGGCGCCGCCCCCCTCGTCCTCTTCGGAATACCGGCGCTCGCCTTCGATTCCCCAGCCATGGTTCCGATGCGTAGCCCTGAGCGTTACCCAGGGTTCCATGATCGTGTCGTCGCCGAACGTGTCCACGAACAGCGCCTGCCGCAAGAAACTCTCCGCATCCTTCAGCGTCGGATCCTGACATTGACACTTGGACTGCGGCATTTCGCGCCAGGCACAGGCACGCACGTAGATCAGCGGCCGAACAGGTTTCAAGCTGTTCTTGAGCGCCCACAGCCGCCGCCGTTCGTTCTGAACCGGCTTGGCGCAGACTTCCATGTAGCGTTGCGCCAATTCCCGAATCAGGTTCACTTGGCCCCGATTTCCCTCTACCGCGTCTCGTCTCATCCCTGTCCCCTCCTTAATGCCTTAAACACCCCGTCCTGCCGAAAAAAAACAAGAAATTGGGTATGTGCTTGTTTGTGAGTTTGTGAGTG
>SLMC01000445.1 GCA_007133745.1 Kiritimatiellia bacterium | reverse complement strand
GGGAGAGCGGAGAAACACAATCCTGGGGCGCTGCCCTCGTTGTTCTACATAGTTCCTGTAGCGGAATGCCCGAATCTTGCAACACGCCTTACGGCGTTGACTGCGAACGTTTGTAGTCAAGCCCGTAAGGGGTGCTTTCGGGCGGAGCCGCGTCCGAATTTTGCAATCGCGATGCCGAAACAACACGATGGGCGATAGGGCGTGTTTGACGATGGCCACCTTTGGTGGCTCCCATTAAGAATTCGCAGCCACCGACATCGATTCATAAATAAATGATTTAATTGTTGATTTTCTTGTTGACGGATTAATGAGTATATGAAACAAGGGGGCTATGAAAACAGAGTCGAGTCTGCTGCAAGTCGGAGAAAACATTCGGGTCATTCGGCGTCGGCGCCGCATGATGCAGCGTGAGCTGGCCGAGCGGCTGGGAATGCGGCCGGGTCCGGTCAACTGCATTGAACGCGGCAAGCATTTGCCGTCGGCGCGGGTTTTGCATCGGCTGTCTGAAATTCTGGATGTGCCGATCGACGCCTTTTTTGCCGAGACGCCTTCGTTGTATCTGGATGCCCTTTCCGACGAACGCTTGGCGGGCATGGCGAGAGACAGCGAAGAAACGCGGGCGGTTTCCGGTCCGTGCGCCAGGCCGGCACGGACGGACGGGGAACGCGTCGCGTTGCCTTCTTTCCTTTTCGCGACGATTTCGCGACTGGCCGACGCCTTTTTGGCGTTGGAAGATATCTGCGCGGCGCGCAAGAGCGCGCGGTTGCCGTTGACCATGCCTTTTGATCGGACCGAATCCGGTTTGATTGCGCTTTGCGAACAGGTGCGGCGCATGCTTGGCGTGAGCGACGCCGTGATATTCGATCCTGTCGAATTGCTGGAGAACGCCGGCTTGCGGATTGTGTTTTGCGATTTGCCGGACGGATGCGAGAGCGTCGCCTGTCATGACGAGGACAACGGCAACGCGTTTGTGTTCGTGTCGTGCGCCGGAAAGCCGACGGTCGAGCGCCAGTTGTTTCGCTTGTGCTGCGAGCTGGGCCGCTTATATGCGCATGCGCCGGGTCGTTCTCGGCCCGAGGCCTTGCCGGTCGGGCGCGACCGGCGTGGCAAGCCGTTTGACGACGATCGGTTGTCGCGTCGGTTCGCGGCGTTGTTTCTGATGCCTGAAGCGGCTGTGCGGGCGACGGTTTCTCAACTAGGCGTGCGGCCGGACGGCTGGACGCCGACGTTGCTGTATCGCATCAAGCATCGATTCGGGGTCTCGGCCGAGACGTTTTTGTATCGGCTCGACGAGCTGGACCTGATTGCCTCGCCCTTGCGCAAGCGGTTTCAGCGCGACATACGAGCCTACTATCGCGCGCATGCCCATGGCGAACCCGACGCGACCCGGCGCATGCTGTCTCCGAACGGCAGGCTGGGCGATCTATTGCATCTTGCCGCGCGGCAAGCGCCGGCCGACGAGGAAGTTGGTCGTATCCGCGCGATGTTGGGGCAGCTTGGATTGCCTGGACTGGAGGCGGTGGAATGAGCGCTGAATTCATAAGGCGTCCGTTTCTGTGTTCGCGTCGTGGCGACGGCAAGCGCCATCGATTGAGTACGCTGAACCGCGTCTGGCGCGATCTGTTGCGGCGCAGGGGACGTCGATCCGCCGACCCGGCTCCGATCGAGGCCACGCGCATTGAACAGACAGTGTTCGACTTCGCCAAGAAGAAGGATGGTTTTTGAGATGCCGATGAGATTCCGGTGCGGAGCCCGGTAGAACGTCCGCGGCGGGCGCGCAACATGCGAGAACAGGAGAAGGAAAATACCGATGAACCTGACCAACGAGCGCAAGCTGGCGGCTCTGGCCAAGAGGCTGGGGGAAAGCGCCGATCCGGGCGCTTTCACGCGGCTACGGGAGCTTGCCGCCTCGGAATCGGCGCTGGTGCGGCGGCTGGCGGCTTCGGCGGTGGGCAAGCTTGCTGGCATTGCGGACTCCGCTGCGTCTGTCGACTTGCTGCGACCGCTTTTGGACGACTCGCACCCGCAAGTGCGCCAGTATGCCGCCAAGGCCCTGGGCGCGTTCGGCACAGCCGCCGAAAAGACGCTGCCGGATTTGCGCGACCTTTATCGGAATCCTGCCGAAAAGGACTATGTGAAGCGGTCGGTGAAAACAGCCGGCAAAACCATCCGCGAGTCGCTGCGCATCGCCGAAGGAAACACCTTGCATTCCTGCGCCCGTTGCTCGCGGCCGGTGGCGGCGGACGAGTATGCGCGCTCGCGCAAGATGTTTCAGAAGACTTTGTGCGATCACTGCTTCGACGAGACGTATATCAAGCGCCGGAATTTCGATACGCGGGTGGAGGTCAGCAAGACCATTGCCACGTCGGACGGCAAGCTGGTGCAGTCGGACGGCGAACGACGCATTGCCGAATGGCTTGCGGCGCGCGACATCGCCTACCGTTACGACGACCGGCTGCGCATCATCGAGGGGCGCCAGGTGCGCCCGGATTTCTACCTCCCGGAACTCGACGTGTATATCGAATACTGGGGCATGGATACGCTCGACTACAAAATCGGCATGATGATCAAACAGCAGATGTATCAGCATGCCGGCAAGCGTCTGATCTCGGTGTATCCGAAGGATAAGAATCGTCTTGATTCGGTTCTGGGGGATAAGTTGGGGCGGTTGAAATGAAGCATTTATGCGCAAGTGAAGATAGATTTAAATAAAATTTTGAGTGCGCGTGCCCGCACGCGCTTTCTGACCCGGAGCCTGCTCTGGAAGAAGGCTCCCAATGTCGGCTCGGGCGCCGGCATATAGAGCGCGTGCAAGCGCACGCACTCAAAAAACACATTTCCCAACCCCGTGAAAGGTTACCGGCCACCTTTCCCCCCCACCCGAAGGGAAGATCCGTGCATTTTTTTAGAGAATTCAATTTGCAATGGCATGGGGCATCTTTTAGTCTCTACGCCGTGACGTTGTGGTCGGTTAAATTGACCGTTCAAGGCTTGGAAAAATCAGACGGCCGGAAAAGGGTCCGTACGCCATGCTGCCATGTGAGCGAGGTCGATGAACAAACACCAACAACTCGGGTTCGACTTTGAGGACAAGGATCGTCTCGAAGAGTATGCTGCTCGCGCCGGCAACGGCTACGACGCATGGGCGGCTGAACGTCAGGCGGCCATCAACGAGGTCAATCGCCGCTTTGGTGCCATGATCAACCGGCGTGTGCGTCTCAAATTGTGGTGCAGCCGGGAGGAATATCAAGGGAAATTGCTGCTGAACAGCCTGCTTCCGCCAATGTCAAAAGACGAATGCGTGCCGCTGCGCATCGGTCGCGCAACCTTTTACCTGAACGATGTCGAGTATTGCATGAGAATCCCGGAAAGCGAGACGTAAGCCCGCGGCGGAGCGTGGGTTGAGCCTGAAAACGGCAGTTCATTCACCACGAAGAACCCAGCGCGGCAAAGCCGCAACAAAAATTATTGTTTCCTTCAGACAAGAAAATCACTTCGTGCTCTTCTTACCCAGGTAAAAGGGTTGAAAAGGCCG
>SLMC01000021.1 GCA_007133745.1 Kiritimatiellia bacterium | reverse complement strand
GTATTCTCGCTTAGGGTGTTGTCTTCAAGTTGGTTGCAAAAGCAGGCGGACTGAAAAGGCAATTCATGGTCTTGGTTTTTTTGTGAATTTTCGTGACTTTTTGTGGCAAACATTCTTTGCCGTAAGGGCGCCGAGCGAAGCTCGGTTACCCTCGAAGACGTGCTGTCAACTTTGACAGCGCGAGGCGTGAAAAAGGATATCTCCATGGCGGACGATGAAAGACTTATGGTCCTGATTGTCGACGACGAACAGGAAATCCTGAAGCTGATGTATCGTCAGTTGGTGGAGCTGCCCTACAATATTGTGCCCACCACATCGCCCGCCGAAGCCTTGCATCTGATCGAAACCCAGGAGGTCGCCGTTCTGCTGTGCGATCTAAACATGCCGCATACCGACGGCAACGTGATTCTGTCCAAAGCCCGCGCGGCCAACCCGGACATTGTCTCGGTGGCCATCAGCGGCGGGGCCGACTCCTCCATGACCATCAAGGCCGTCAACGAAGGCGGTATCTGGAAATACATCACCAAGCCCTGGCGCGCGAACGAGCTGGTCGATCTGGTCCGCGACGCCGCCAGCCGCTACATGAAACTTCGGCGGCCGCAAAGCAAACTCAAAGGACTGGCCCATGCCGATTCGACCGGCGCCGAAGACAGCGCCGCATCGAATCATCCCCCCAAGCGGCCCAGGCGCATCATCGGCAAAAAGGCGGAACTGGGCGTCGCCACGCCGGACAGCGCCGGCATCACCGGCATTCTCGGCGACCGCTACGAACTGGGCGGCATCCTCGGCGAAGGCGGGCTCGGCACAGTCTACAAGGCGCAAGACCTTTTTCTCAACATGCCCGTAGCCGTGAAGATACTTAACGCCGAAGTCTCGGATAACGAACGGGCCATCACCACCCTCAAGGAAGAAGCCCGCATCGCCATGCAGCTTTCGCACAAGCATATTGTCCGACTGCACAACCTTCAAAAGGAAAGCCGCCACTACTACCTGGTCATGGAATACGTCAAGGGACAAACGCTCTGGGACATTGTCAACCAGCACGGCGCCCTGGCCATGGATTCGGTCCTGCAAATCGTCTATGTCTGCTCCGACGCCATATCGTACGCCCATCGTCATGGCGTCCTGCACAAGGATATGAAGCCGGACAACGTGCTGATCGACAACGACGGCGTCCTGAAGATTATCGATTTCGGCATCGCCTGTCTGGCCAATGCCCAAGATGCGGACCAAACCATTATGGGCACACCCGCCTACATGAGCCCCGAACAGCTTCGCGGCGAAAAACTCGACGCGCGTAGCGATATCTACTCCATGGGCGTCATCGTCTACGAACTGCTGACCGGCAAATCGCCCTTCCCGGGTAACGTCACACTGGATAACGTATGGGACTTTCTGCCCCTCGATGTCTCCGCTCTGCCCGTCCCCCCGGAGATCGCGGACGTGATCGACTGCGCCGTCGCCATGAATCGCGACGACCGCTTCGACTCCATGTTCGCCTTCAGTACCGCGCTCATCGACGCCGCGCAATCGGCCGCCCCGAGCTAACAGGATGTCAGGACGTAGGTTGGACTTTCAGTCCGACCGGAATGAACCGACCGACAAAATTTCGGTCCTACGTCTGACTTAACCCTTAAAAGAGCCGTTGCCATCGATCAGCCTAAAACCGCATACACACTTGGGATGCGGGCGAAGCCCGCTTTCGGCTACGAGCGCTCGAACTGACGACAGCGAACTCCGGCCTCGGCCAGCAAAGACTTGATCTGCGCGTTGAAGGAATAGGCATCCTCGTATACCACTTCGGCCATGCCCGCGTTGATGATCATTTTCGCGCAAATCAGGCACGGACTAAGCGTACAATACAGCGAGGCGCCGCGTACCGCTATGCCGTGATAGGCGGCCTGTGTAATGGCGTTTTCCTCGGCATGCGAACACACGCACTCGCCCAAATCGCTGCCCGACGGCGCCTCGCTCGCGCATCGAGGGCACCCGCCTTCGAAACAGTTGCGAATGCCGCGCGGCGTCCCGTTGTACCCCGTCGATATGATCCGCCGATCCTTGACAATCACAGCCGCCACCTGACGACGCGAACAGTTGCCGCGCCGCGACACGACATGGGCAATATCCATGAAATACGTGTCCCAATCCGGGCGTTCGAACCCAACCGCGCCCGAAACACCCTTTTCGGCAAGCGGAACGTTGTCACCGGCTGCATCCAGATCGACATCTCGTCTGTCCCCGCCATTTTCCCCGCCATTTTCAATGCCAGATCCATCATTCGTATTCATTACGTTATACTGCCTGGCGCCAAGACTCATGTCAACCTAGATTCGGCAGTTCAAGACACCTTTCTGACGCAAGCGACCCGTCATCAGTCAGTGATCGAAAGCGTTTTTCACATACACACCCTTGACAATCAGTCGTATAAAAGGCTACCCTATGGTTTACACTGGTATCAGACCAAAATTGGAAATGTGCTTGTTTGTGAGTATGTGAGTGTGTGGGTGAAAACTCACACACTCCCAAACCCACATACCCGCGCGCTTGGGTTGCGGGCGAAGCCCGCCTTAGGAGGATTATCCATGCACTATCGTCGCACACTCCGTCTCTCGACCTTTGGGATCCTCGCTTTCGCAGCGAGTTCCGCTATTATCGCGCACACGGCCATGGCTAACGAATTCACGGTCAAGCGCGAAGCTGTCTTTGAATTCGTCCAGCCGCCCCGCGTCTCGCGACAAGGCGACGCCGTCACGATCGCGTTCGAGTCGAAGGCGTTTTGCGATGCAACCGTCGCCATCGAGCATGCCGACGGACGCATCCTGCGCCATCTGGCCAGTGGCGTGCTGGGCGATAACGCACCGCCACCCTTCAAAAAAAGCTCGAAAGCGCAAACGGTCCTATGGGACGGCAAGGACGATGCCGGAAAATACGTGGACGACAAAGATAGCCTGACCGTTCGCGTCTCGCTGGGCCTCAAGCCGCAATTCGAACGGACGATGTTCGCCAATGGGACAGTCGTCGGGGCATTGACGAAGCGCCCTTGGATAGCGTGCGCCCGAAACGAGTCGCCTTCGACCCGAAGGGCGAATGGATGTATCTGACCATGTACAATGAAACCCACTCCGGTTCGTTCGGCCGGGTGGAATGGTACCCTAGAGTCATGCGCAAACGTTTCGACGACGATTCGGCGCCGGAACTGTTCGCGGGCGGCGAAGAGACCGGTCAGGAAAACGGCCGGTTCAACATCCCCTCCGACGTCGCTTGCGACAGCCAGGGCCGCGTGTACGTGGCCGATCACCTCAACGACCGCGTCCAAGTCTTCAATCCCGACGGCAAACACCTGAAAAGCATCTCTGTCAAACGTCCGGCACAAGTCGACGTGCATCACGAGACTGGCGAAATTTTCGTCTTCTCGTGGGCGTTCCCCAAGCCTGGCCGCACCAGTTTTCGAGGTACGGATCCGACTTTGCCGCGCAACGAAGCCGACACTTTTTTTCGCCTGACGAAATTCTCGGCGCTGGATCAGGTCAAAGAGCTTGAT
>SLMC01000407.1 GCA_007133745.1 Kiritimatiellia bacterium | reverse complement strand
TGTTGACGAAGCGTGCGCAGGATACACAAACCGCCAGCGTGATCGTATCTATTGGGCACTCGACAGTATCCTACGAGACAATGCACGGCCTAACATTTGACAAGAGACAACTATCGAGATAGAATAGGAGAAACATGAGCTTTGAAGAGCAGATGATAGTCGAAGAGCAACTGCGTAAGCGCATTGCCACCCTCGAAGATATCGTTCGCAGGCTAGTCAATGAGGTACAACACATACACAAGCAGCAAGTTATGTTCTTAGCAGACATATACAGTCTAGAGAGAAGGGTTACAGGCTTGCAGAAAGGAGACCATGAACAGCAGGACAGCGCTGTTCAATGAGTTGTTCGACCATGTGCGTGAAGAGCAGGGGATGAAGAAGGCACAGATGGCAAAGGCCATAGGCATGACGGTCCCCCACCTGTGGCGCTTGCGTAATCAAGCGCGCGGCGTGGGAGATACTATGCTACGGCGCTTTGCCGTCGCCTTCCCCGAGTATCGCACAGCCATCGAACGCTTGTGGATAGCAACCGAGAAGGAATTAGATACGATGACCCTGTACGATCTTTTGGAGGAGTGACCATGACTGACAAACTATCAAGGGACGTGATACAGATTGAGTTGGAAGGAGGTACCCTAACAACCCGCTCTTGGGAGGACGCCGAACTGCTGTTTGATGCTATTCGGTGGGTGGCCTCTGGCCTTAGCGCCTTCCAGGAGTCGGGGACCAACAGCCAAGACCGCTATGCCTACAGCGACGTATCCGATATCATCAACCCCATCAGGCCCCTGATGAAAGAGGCTGGCCTGACCTACATGATGCGCATAGTAGATGTCCAGCAGGAGGACGAGGGCAAGGCCCGTCGTACCTTTATGATCTCCAACCACATCCTTGCCCGTGGCGCCGCTATGCTCTCCTGCCGCTGGGTGAGCGAGGCGGTCAACTATGGCATGAAGGATAAGGGCATCAACGCTGCTGCTACGGTAGCGCAAAAGTTCTTCTTGAAGCGTGCCTTCCTTGGCGTGACCCGTGAGGACATCGAGGATGACCCCGACAAGCAGGGCAAGCCACCGAAGGAAGAGGCGCAAGAGAAGACGCCCGACTGGTGGGAGACCGTCAACAACTGGCGCGGCACATTCAATGAGCACTATCAGCTAGGGTTCGTTATGAATGACGTGCTAGGCGCCCTGTATCCCAACACTGCCCCTGGCGACATCAAGGATGACCAGAAGGAAATAGTCAGGAAGCTGGTTGCGTGGTACAATGAGCGTGCAGTTGAGAGCGCTGCCAAGGGGCGCAAGTACGACCTCGATGAGGTACTGGCCTACGTCAAGGAGAAGGTGTCGGATACCACGGCGGCGGGACTTAGCAAGCGTCGCCAAGCAATGAACGATTGGTTCGCAGAGTAGATGTTCACAACCTCATAAGTTAGGGGGGCTTCCGTAGCCCCCCTTTGTCTATCCTCAGGAGCCTTATGTCTATATTGCCCACTACGACAGAACTCCTTGTCCCCGTTCGTGGCGTTGAGATCAGTAAGGGTGTTGTCTTCCACGGCGTTATCCCGTTTGAAGAATGGTTTGTATGGGCACAGCAGGTCTTGCTCGTGTCCCGCCTGAACCCCTGGCTTGTAGGTGACACCCTCAACTACGGCGAAGATATGTATGGAGAGCAGTTTGCCCAGGTCTTAGAGTTGGGCCTCTCCGACCAAACTATCCAGAACTACCGCTCGGTATGTCGGCGTGTGCCCCGTGAGGTACGCCGCTTGGATGCCCTCTCCTTTTCTCATCACGAGATAGTCGGCAAGATGGAGCCAGAGGAACAAGCCTATTGGCTCAACCTTGCAGCAGAAGAGGGCTATACCCGAGCAGAGTTCCGCGCCGCCACAAAGGGACAGGAGCTACTAACTGATATGGAGTCGGGCGTAGATGTGCCCGTGAGTCTACGCGAATTGGCAGCGCAAGCCATTCTAGCCCTGGACACAGGGCAGATAGAGACCGCAAGGGAGGTGTTGGCAGAGATAATCATTGTGCTCGATGAGAAACGCTATACGAAATAAAGGAGACGCCCCATGTACATGCGGCTTGTTATCGAAGCGTGCAAGATGTTCGAGGCGGGCATCAATCCGACCGACATTGGTAAGTCACTAGGCCGCTCTCGACGGACCATAGCCAACTGGCTGACCACCCAAGGCTATCAGGTCCCGCACGAGTCCGAAGATATGGATGAAGAGATCGAGGCCTTATACGAAAGGGGGCTGGATGCAGTAGATATTTGCAAGCGGCTGGGCATCAGCCATCAGGCGTTGGCTAGACGGGCGAAAGAGTTGGGCCTCAAGATCAAGGTGCATGGCCCTATCACACAGAAAGACCGACCCCGTTGCACTATCTGTGGACTTCCCTCGCTCGTAACGCCCTGCTTGGAGTGTGAGGAAATTGAGAAGCTAGGGCACCTACCCATCAACGCAGAGCTACCCGTTCTGCTTGAGTTTATCTGTGCGGTGTGGGGTGAGGATGAGGCGCGGGATATCTTGGAGCATATCTGGAACAGCGACTATGGCGTAGCAATGGCAGAGGATTCCTTGCGCGGCACAGGAACCCTGCTAGGGGCGATAGTAGCATGAGACGCGAAGCGCTCCTACCCCCTGAATGGAAGTGCCTGGAGGGGCTGGTACAATACGTACAGCAGGAGTCGAATACGACATGGACCTGCTCGTGCCCCAGCTGTGGAGGTGAGCCTCATCCCGATGGCGAGTGGCCTGACCGTTGTACCCTGTTCGTAGACTCTAAGCCAACCCTCTTTTGCAGACGATGTGGTACCCCCAAGATATTCCCCGACCAGTGGGGAGACGAGAATGCCAGCAGGCCCACCTTAGAAGAGTTGGAGCGCTGGCGAAAGGAGCGTGAGCAACGAGAGTTAGAGCGCAAGCGCAGCGCCGAGAGAGCGCTGGAGTTACTGCAACGCAACCGTATCTGGGAGATATACCATGAGCAGATGGACGAAGAGGCACGCAAATACTGGCGCTGGCGAGGTGTGCCAGACAGCCTACAGAACTGGTGGCAACTAGGCTTTGCCCATCACGAAACCTTCTTTCGCAATGGGCAAGCCTTTGACTGCAAGGTGGCAACCATCCCGATCTTTGGCGAGGATTGGTCGCCCGAGAACCTGAAGATGCGATTGGAAGATGTGCCTGTACCCTACGCCAAGTACCGCTACAAGTATCCAGGCATCCCCGCTAACATCTGGCGCTCCGACCCTGAAGCCTCTCTGGAGGGAGAGGTTCTGGCTATCGAAGGCGAGATCAAGGCAATGGTAGTAGCAGAACGCGCTAGCACCAAACTGGGTATTCCTGTGGGATTGCCAGGGCTAAACCCTGGGCCTGTGGCCCTTGGCGCCTTGGAACAGGCCGAACATATCACCTTGATTGTAGACCCCGATGGGAGAAAGGGGGCGTGGGAGATCGTCAAGCAGTTGGGGCCAAAGAGATGTCATGTCTTGGTACCCTCGCAACGTATGGGAAAGATCGACGACTGGATTCTGGCAGCGAACCCATCTCCTCGGGAGCTGCGTTGGAT
>SLMC01000292.1 GCA_007133745.1 Kiritimatiellia bacterium | reverse complement strand
CAGGCGTTCGTTTCCGCGCCCGACGGGCGTAGGGTGCCGCTGGCATCGCTGGGAACGATCGAATATAGCGAGGGGCTCGGCTCGATTCGGCGCAAGGAACAACAGCGGGTGATAACGATTACCGCCGAAGCCGGCGCGGGCCGCACGCCGAAATCGATTCTGGACAATATTCAGCCGCTGATCGAGGACGTGCCGTTGCCGGAAGGCTATCGCGTAGCCTACGGCGGGGACGACGAGGAAATGCGCACATCCGGCGCGTTTCTGTTTCAGGCGTTTTTGGTGGCGCTGGGGTTGATTGCCGTCATTCTGGTGATCCAATTCAATTCGGTCGTTTATCCCTTTATCATCATGTTTTCCGTGCTGATGTCGCTGATGGGCGTTTTGCTGGGACTGATGATTACGCGCATGAATTTTGTCGTGATCATGACGGGGGTGGGGGTGATCAGTCTGGCGGGGGTTGTCGTCAACAACTCGATCGTACTGGTCGACTGTTTTCTGCAGCATCGCCGGACGGGGCTGGACGCCGGAGAAGCGATCGTGCAGGCCGGTCGCCAGCGTTTGCGGCCAGTCATATTGACGGCGATCACCACTATTTTAGCCCTGATGCCCATGGCCATGGGGTTTAGCCTGGACTTCCACACTTGGCCGCCCTCCATTATGACCAAGGCGGAGACGTCCGCCTTTTGGGCGCCGATGGCTGTAGCCGTCATCTTCGGGCTTGCCGTGGCCAGTTTGCTCACCCTGATTCAGGTTCCGGTCATGTGCAGCATTGCCGAGTCGTTCAGGATGTTCTTCCTGCGCCGCTTCCCCGGAAACGGAAACGGACGCAAGCCCTAGTCAGGCGGCTTTCCGCAGAATCTGCGGGCAGATTTGAACGCTTGCTGAAAACCTCATCTGTTGCGACAGTGCAACACCGTTGTGTGGCGGAACATGTTGGCGTGGAAAGATTCGACAATGTCCAAATTCCCTTGTTCCACGAACGCGCCCAAATCCAGGTCGAATTTGAAATGAAACATCTTGCTCAACGGTTTAACCATCCACTCCGTGATCCTTGTCGACTTGTTGCCGTTCCGGAAATAATTCGCGATGACAATGCGTCCGCCGGTCCTGCCGACCCGGGTCATCTCCCGTAATACAAGGTTTGGATCCGGAACCACCGCCATGATGTACATCGCAACGACGGCATCAAACGAGTTGTCTGCGAAATTCATGGCTTGCGCATTCATGATGCACAAATTTTCGACGTGGTTCAGCTTTCGGCGCTTCACCCTTTTGTCCGCCTTGGAAAGCATCTCCGACGAAATGTCAATGCCAGTCACTTTCACGTCGCGCGGATAATAGGGCAACGACCATCCTGTTCCCACTCCGACCTCCAGCACCCTGTCGCCCGGCTGCAAATTCATGCGCTCGATGGCTGCTCGACGGCCCTTGGCAAGGGAATAGCCAAAGACAAGGTCGTAGATGGAAACGAATCTGGCGTATGCTTTCGTGATCGAACCCGTAGTCATATCTGTCCTTTATCCTGTATCCTTGTCGCTCAGTCGTTTGCGTCTTCGGTTTTGCAACTGTATAAAGACAAAATAGAGATTTCCTTTCCGCTTGTCAAGGCGTCGTTCCTGTTCGCAGCGGCTGCTGTTGCATATTTGAAGCCATTCGGGACAGACATATTGTTGCGACAAAAGGTGCCCCTCGATCTCCGAACGAGGGTTGTGAAGAGCGGCCCTCCGGGCCTTGGCCCCGTCAGGAGGTCGGGGACCTCCTTAAAGAAGCGGGGGGGCAGGGGACCACCGGATTACAGGTCTGTCCCTTTGGGTTTACTCGTTTTAAGACACGCTGCACGGCTTTTCCCCAGCCTTGATACAGCATGCGTCGTGTCTCTTCGGGCATGGCAGGGCGGTAGTCGCGCCCTGTTCGGTCGTGCGCTTTGATTTCCGCCTGATCCCGCCAAAAACCCGTGGCCAAGCCGGCCAGATAGGCGGCGCCGAGCGCAGTTGTTTCCTGCTCCTTGGCCCTTAAAACGGAAATTCCGAGAATGTCCGCCTGAAATTGCATCAGGAAATTGTTGGCGGCCGCCCCGCCATCGACCTTCAGGCTTTTCAGCCGCATGCCCGCGTCGTCCTGCATGGCTTCAATCACGTCGCGCGTTCGGTAGGCGATCGATTCCAGTGCGGCGCGGATCAGATGTTCGCGGCGCGCGCCGCGGGTCAGGCCCACAATGGCGCCGCGCGCGTACATGTCCCAGTACGGGGCGCCCAGTCCGGTAAAGGCGGGCACCATGTAGACGCCTTGCGTGTCGGCCACACGGTTGGCCTCGTGCTCGGATTGTTCGGCATCCCGGATCAGGCCCAATTCGTCGCGAAGCCATTGCACGACGGCGCCTGCCGTAAAGACGCTGCCTTCGAGCGCATAGTCGATGCGTCCGTTCAGACTCCAGGCCAGAGTGGTCAGCAGTCCGTTCCTGGATTCGACCGGCTGTTCGCCGGTGTTCATCAGTAAAAAACAGCCGGTCCCGTAAGTGTTTTTGGCCCTGCCCGGCTCGAAACAGGCTTGGCCGAACAATGCGGCCTGTTGATCGCCCGCCGCGCCGGCTACGGGAATCTCGGCGCCGTCGAAGAGGGCCGGGTCCGTAAGTCCGTAAAGGCAACTGGACGGTTTGACTTCCGGCAGCATGCAGGCGGGGATACCGAGTTCCGAGAGAATCTCGTCGTCCCATTTCAGATCCCGGATATTGTAAAGCAGGGTGCGCGAGGCGTTGGAGACGTCCGTTACATGCGTTTTGCCGCCGGTCAGGTTCCAGATCAGCCAGGTATCCACGGTTCCGAACAGCAGGTCGCCGTTCGCGGCGCGGGCGCGCGCTCCGGCCACATGGTCCAGAATCCATTTCAGCTTGGTTCCCGAAAAATAGGCGTCGAGAACCAGACCGGTCTTGTGCCGAATACGGTCCGACCAGCCCGCAGCCTTTAGCGCGTCGCAAATGGGTGCGGTTCTGCGGCATTGCCAGACGATGGCGGGGCAGACCGGTTTTCCGGTGTGCCGGTCCCAGACGACAGTGGTTTCACGCTGATTGGCGATGCCGATGGCCTCGATACGGGCGGGGGCGATGTCGTGATCGGCCAACGCCTGCCGGGCGGAGGCAAGCTGGGTTTCCCAGATATCCAAAGCGTCCTGCTCGACCCAGCCCGGCCGAGGATAGGCTGTTGAGGTCAATGCATGACGAGCCAGCCCGATCGCGCGACCCGCGCTATCGAACAGAACGGCGCGGGAACTGGTTGTGCCCTGGTCGAGGGCCAAAACGTGTTGTGCCATGCCTACCCTCCTTTGATCGTGGATGAAACATACAGGCTAACTTGAAAGGCGCTTAGTTAGAGCCTGTCCGAAAAGGGTCAGTCTGCGCCAGAATAAATTCTCCGTTCAGTGTGAACTTTGACATTATTCGCATGGGATAGCAAGCACTGTTTTCAGCCGTGCCTCGCTCTAATCCGCCAGAGATTAGGGCAAAAGATTAAGGCGAAAGATTAGGGATCAAGGCGCGAAACCCTTAATCTTTTGCCCTAATCTTTCGCCTTAATCTTT
>SLMC01000083.1 GCA_007133745.1 Kiritimatiellia bacterium | reverse complement strand
CTTGCCCCTTGTACCGGCATGAACCTTGTCATCGACATGAATCTCTCGCCTGACTGGGTGGCGGCTTTGGCCAGCGCTGGGCATGTTGTCAGACATTGGTCTGAGATCGGCGCGGCCAATGCAACGGACCGCGAAATTCTGATATGGGCACGCGACAACGAGCACGTTGTGTTCACACACGACTTGGATTTCGGAGCAATTCTTGCCGCTACGGCGGCTAATGCACCAAGCGTGGTCCAGATACGCACTCAGGACCCAACGCCGCAACGCTGTCAAAATATAATCCTCGAAACTCTCAAGCAACACGCCGCCGCAATTTTAAATGGCGCACTTGTTTCTGTGGACGAGAACCGGTCCAGAATCAGGGTGCTACCTTTGAACTTGTGATAATCCGCAGTTCAAAGCCCTGCTGCGTACGCCGCTACCGCGCCGACGCAGAGGGCTGACGTTCTGCGAAAGAATGATTGATGTCAAAAACGGATTGTGGTACTTTGCGTTATGTCAAACAAGGAGATGTCGTATGCATAATGAATTTACGGCCATAATCGAACGCGATGACGAGTGGTTTCTGGCCTATTGCCCAGAGGTGCCCGGAGCCAATGGACAGGGGAAGAACAAGACGGAAGCCGTCACAAGCCTATCAGAAGCTATTGGCCTGATTTTACAGGATCGCAGGGAAGATGCGCTACGCGGATTGCCCGCCGATGCAGAAAGAGAGCTTGTGGCTGTAGGATGAAACGATACAAATTATTGATGGGCACAGTTTTGGGTGCGCTTATCGGCGGCGGCCTGGGCTATCTTGTCCAATGCTCGGGCGGCCTGTGCCGAATTATGGCCACGCCTTGGCGCGGCATGGCGGTAGGCGCCGTCATCGGCTTGCTGTCCGCAGTCAACACGCGACAAGCGCGAAAATGAAGGAGCGTTAATCTCCGAATGAGAAACTTTCGCGTATTTCGCGTGTTTCGTAGTTGCTCTTTCTGTAAAAGATACGCGCAAAAACGTGTGTCTGTTCCGGAAAGGGCACAAGGCTCATAACATGCCGCCGATTTTCAACACAGGAACGTGTGCCGCCTTTACCCGCCTATCTCGAGGCATGGCGCGTTGGCTTGCGATGGCAACGCTGGCTGCGTTTATGGCAACCGGTTGCTCCCGTCGTCAAGATTCAACCGTATGGCCCGTTCCCGAAGCCGCGTTTTCGCTTCGGCCGGAAACCGACGTCGAAGGGTTCGACGACCTTGCCTCGCTTTGGGGGCTCGGATGGATTGGGCCGCTGGAAATACTGGCCGGCGCCGATGACGGACCCGCCGGATTTCACGGCGCCATGCCCGTCAACCGCTACGCCTGGACAGAAGGCGGGTTCAGATTCGTGCCCCGCACCGACGGCCAAGCGATTCTGTCCCTGGCGCCAGCGCCCCCGTCCGAAGCGTTCGGTCAAAAATTTCACGGCGCGCTCGCCGTCAAAAATTTCACGGTAAACGGCGCGCACGTCAGCGGAACCTTGGAACGGCAGGCTAATTCCCGCGCCGGAGGATGCACCCGAATCAACCGCGCCGCGAAAGAAACCGACGTTGTCGTTCCCGAATCGTCAAGACTCGAACAACGCATCGCCCTCAAAGCCGGCCAGCCGACTACCGTCCGCTTCTCGATCCGCGCGCTGCCGCCGCCCGGCTACCGGGAGATGGCCCGACTTCCGTCCTCCGGCACCCCGGCCCACAAGGCCGTTCAACACTTCCGACGCGGCATCAACCTGGGTAACAGCCTCGAAGCGCCGCCGGACGAAGACTGGGGCGCCCGCTACAGCGTCGCCGATTTCGACGCCATCAAGGCCGAAGGCTTCGATCATGTGCGTTTGCCCGTCGCCTGGCGCCATACCATGACGCCGGCCCCCGACTACGCCATTGACGAAGCGTTTTTCGCGCGCGTCGATACGCTGGTCCGCATGGCCACCGAACGCGACCTCGCCGTCATCGTCAACTGGCACCATTTCGACGCCTTCACCAGCGACCCGGCCCGACACATCGAGGCCTTCGACCGGGGATGGGCGCGCATCGCGAAACATTATGCCGCATTTCCCGGCCGCATCGCCTTCGAGCTGCTCAACGAACCGCGCGATGCCGCCGACACCTTCACGATGAACGCCGTGTACGAACGCGTCATCGCCACCGTTCGCGCGGCAGCCCCGCACGCTCCAATCCTTGTCGGACCCGGTCGCTGGAACCACGCCGCCGAACTGCCCTGGCTGCGACTGCCAGCCAACGACGCCAACATCATCGTCACCGTCCACCATTACGAGCCCTTTCTGTTCACCCACCAAGGAGCCCATTGGACCCAGCCCCTGACCGCCGCCACAGGCATCCGGTTCCCGGGCCCCGCAGAGGCGCGGCCGGATCCGGTGACGGCGGAATCCGCCGACTGGACCGTTCGCTGGTTCAACGCCTACAACGCCTTGCCCGAACCTTTGAACCCGTGCGGCGCCAACGCGCTTGCCATCAACTTGCGTTTGGCCAAAGCCTGGTCCGAACACTACGGCCGCCCGGTCCATATCGGCGAATGGGGCTGCATTGCGCTGGCCGATCCCGAATCGCGCGCGCGCTACCATCGCGACATGCGCCGTTTGCTCGACCAACTCGACCTGCCGTGGGCGCTCTGGGACTGGAAAGCCCATTTCCGCTACTGGGACCCCGACCGCCAACAGCCCATGCCCGGCCTGCGCGAATCCCTGTTCCCTGCCGCCCGTCCATAACTAGAGCCTGCCCGAAAAGGGGTTCCCAAACAGACCGTTGCCATGCCGCAGGTTTTCTTATCCGTACTCGTACACATACTCGTACACTCTTATCTCTTATCCCCTCTTTCTCGCCCGGATTGCGGAGATTCGCGTGTACGAGTAGGTGTAAGAGTACGTGTTCCTTCGGCTTTTCCCGACTTCTTACCCTCCGACCCTTTTCGGATGGGGTCTATCTAGGCGACGATCAGCGCGATACACATCGACACTCCGACGCCGAGATGAAGGAGTCCGGTGAGTCCGCAGGCGGGAGCCAGTCGAGACGGGACCGCATGATACCGAATCGCTATGATAATGGCTGGAACAGCCAGCGGCGCCCAAACAAGCGACCATAGAACCGTCCCGGGAACGTCCCGTAGCCATACCGTCAACAGGATATAACTAAGCGCCATTCCAAACTCACCTGCTTTAATGACTGTGCCGACGCTCTTCCTCCGTGAAATAGGCTTTCTCGAATGCGCTCAGCAGCGTCCGCAGTTCTTTCACATGCGACTCGTCCACGGTCTGCTTGCATTGCATCGACGCAATCAGCATTCGGTGAAGTAGCGTGATTTGGGTAACGTACCGCTCGTACGCTGCCGCGTCGCCCTTCTCTGCCGGCGTGATTCGCTGGTTCATGAAGTAGTGAGCGTAACTTTGGAGTGCGGCGACCCGGCACCGCTTTGTTTCGTGCGACCCGGCGCACGGATTAAATTAAACCAATCCGTATTCTTATTCGCCGAGCCAGGTCTCGGCGGACAAAGCGGCGCTTCCGCTTCGCCAGGGAGGCTACGCAGGACAAGCAGGTCGCCG
>SLMC01000061.1 GCA_007133745.1 Kiritimatiellia bacterium | reverse complement strand
CCTCGGCCCCGAACCGGGTTCAATCCGTACGCGCGACGCAATATGTTAAAAGCTTTCGCTTGCCATTGCAGAAACAAGGGCGCGGTCGCCCGAAAGACCCGGCCCCAGTTCCCGACGCCAATCCAGCGAATCATGCTGTGATCCGGAATCGGCAACGGCAAACAGGACGAGGGACTCCAATGCGCATTGCTCAACGCCACATACGGCGTTCCGCACAATTCGGCGGAAATGCCTAGTGAAATCCGAAAATCCCCAACAATCATATCCGGCCGCACACGGGAAAATATACGCATATCCTCCCGAACATATCCGCGCAGCTCCTCCAGCGTATACAAGGGGGTCCCGCGAACCAATCGCCGCGTAAACGATTGGCTTGGAATAGAGTGCAAAGGAACCCAGTCCACCCCCTCACCCAACGCCATCGCCCGATAACGCTCCGGACACGCCAGCACGGGCCGAAACTGTTCGCGATCCAGCGCACGCGCAAGGCCAAGCGGGCGAATCACATGCGCAGCCGTTACGCCTTCTCCGAAGAATAGAACCGTTTTCCGGTGGCTGCGATCCATCTCGCCCTCCTTTGATTTTGATTCTTGCTTTCCTTAACAAGACACCGCCAAAACGCGAAACGTGACATTTTTTTGTCCCGAACTCAGGCAAGGCGTCGTCTAATCCGCAAAAGGACATGGGAAAGGAGTTCTGATGAAAACGATACCGGCATCTTCAATGGCAACGTTTCTGGGCGTGAACACAGGCATAGTTGGCGCGGCCGTTGGGGGCGCGATCGCCATCTCGCGCCATGTTTCGATCGGATTCTCCAGTTTCTTGCCATGGAGCATCGCGTTTTGCATCTTTTACGGGGGCAATCTGCTGTTTGCACGGATTTGGCTGACGTTTCATTCCTGGCCGGTCGGGCCCGTCAGGCCGGGCAGTCGTTTTGATCATGCCTACGGGGTGTACCAGCTTCTCCATGTATTCTTTCTGTATCCGATAACTTTTTCGCATTTGTTGCCGCCGCCATTCACGAGTCTATGGCACCGGTTTCTTGGCGCGCGCATCGGCAAGCAAAGTTTTCCTTCCGCCGCCCTGATCTGCGAGGGTCAGTATGTGAGCATTGGCGACCATGTCACGCTAGGCGCGAACAGCATGTTGGCGCCGCATATCATGACGGGCGAAACATTGACGATGGGACGGATTGCGATCGGGGATCATGCGACCATCGGGGTGAACACGGTTGTGTACGGCGATGTGGAGATCGGCGATGGCGCGCTGGTTCTGGCCAATTCGGCGGTCACGCCCGGCACGCGAATCGGTTCCGACGAAATGTGGGGCGGCAATCCGGTCCGCAAGATCAAGGACATCCGCCCCGGCGACCCTGCCTGGCAGCAGCGCGAGCCGGCCGCGACGGTCATGCCCGCCCGCATTCGGCACGCGACCCTAGGCTCGTAATCACTGTCATCCCATGGAATAATGGAATAATGGAATAGTGGAACGTTGGAATAATGATTGCAAGCTGAAACGGAAACGATAAAAACTTGCAGGCACGCCTTGGACAGGGTAACACTGCGGAACGGATAAGCTACTGTTCCGGGGGAGCGTTGGATACGATGATGGCGGAACCCACAGCCGCAACCGATGCGGGACTGTTGCGCCGATATGCCGAACGGCAGGATGCGCGAGCGTTGGAAACGTTCTTTGCGAGACATGCCGATCTGGCGTATCGCGCGGCGTTGCGTGTGACGCGCAACGCATCCGATGCCGAGGATGCGGTGCAAACGGCCTTTGTCAAGATCATGCGCGATGCCGCGCGATGCCCGAATGGCGACGGCATCAAGGCCTGGATCGCGCGGGTCGCGATCAATGCCGCCAAAGATATGATCAAGAGTTCTGTTCGGCGGCGCGCGCGTGAAGAAGCCGCTGCGTCCGATGACGCCTTTCGGCACGAACAAGGCATGCCGACGGACGGCGACTGGGCGCTCATGCTGCGACAGACGCTCGACCGTTTGCCGGAACGCTATCGAATGCCCGTCTGGCTGCATCATGGCGAAGGATTGTCCTTCGCGGACGTGTCGCGAACGTTGGCCATACCGACGGACACGGTCCGCAAGCAGGCCAGTCGCGGCATGGCCATGTTGCGAACCGCGATGGCGAGGGCAGGCGCACCGGTGTCCGCCGCATCGCTTGTCGCTCTCTTCACCGTTCCGCCGGCCGAGGCGGCCGCGCCCTCGCTGCTGAACAGCATCGGCCCTATCGTGGAATCGGGCGGATCGGCAGGCCTGTCGCCCGCCGCCGCGCGTCTGGTTGCGCACCCGCCGTCCCCGACCGTATTCTGGCTCAAGCCGGCCATTGCCATCGCGCTTGCGACAACCGCCGTCGGAACGGTGGCCGGCCTCCGTATTCTGTTCCGCTCCCGGCAGGAACGGCACGAACCGAATCTGGCTCCGCCTGCCGCGGAATCAAGCGCAGACCCGTCGCGCGGTGACAAGGCCCTGTTCCCGCCGCCGATCGCCGCCTCGGCAACGTATCGATGGGACTTCGAAACGCCGGACGTGCCGGAAATCTTGCGCCCGGTTACCGGAACTTGGCGCCATGTGCCCGGTGGCGGCCCCGGCGGTTCGGGCTGCATGGAGACCGACGGGGAATTCTTCCAGTTGATCCTGGACTTTCCTCTGCCCGATCTGCCCGTACGGGTATCCTACCGAACCGATTCCGTATGGCCTTCCCCGCCGGGCGATCACCTGATCGCGATCGGATGGGCCGAGTACGATCGGGTCATCGAATTCAAAGGTGTGGCGGATTACAAGCCGCCCCGGATTTCTCCAGACATAAAGGATGGCCAGAACATCGGATGGTGGCCGCGCCTGAACTCCTATGTGATGCCGGACCGAATCGTTACGACAACGGACGGGCGCCTGGCCATCGCGATGGCCTGCCGTCCGCGTTCAACGGATACGAGACTGGCCTTGTTCGCCCGCGGTTCGTTTCGCATCGATCATCTCGAAATCCAATCCGTCTCCCCCGAAGAAGTCCCTGACATCTCGCCACATATCGAAGCCTCGCGCGCCGTACCGAACGAACAAAGGGACGGCCGACGCGTACCGCTGCCCGGTCTGAAACCCGGCCGATTGCACCATCGGATCGAGGCCGTCTTCCACAACTACCGCTGAACGCCGCTTACCATAATCAGCGCCACCTTTGCTTGGATACCCTTACGCGACCTGCGAAAAACACCTTTTGCGTATTTCACGTCTCGCAGTTATAGAGTGTCTTTTTTTGTAACCTTTACGATAAAGAAGAGATGATTCCAAGGATATTTGCCGCACGGCCGACTGGAGCATAGCTCCGACCGCTCGTCTTCTCGGCGCTCTGGCCGGATATACCCCGGAAGAAACCCGCCTGTACGACGAATCCATTCGTTCCGCCTTCTCCCTCAAGGAAATACGCGCGCATGTGCGGCGCCTGCCTTCCATGCATCCGGCCAGAATCCGGCGTACCATGCTGCTGTTCTACGTTATCGAATGCGTCAAATCGCCTGCCCCGTAACAGCGGCATGAAAAAATCGGCATTTTTTGCTGCATT
>SLMC01000001.1 GCA_007133745.1 Kiritimatiellia bacterium | reverse complement strand
CTTCAGATCGGCTTCCTTGTCCGACAGCTTTTGCGACGCCGCCTTCTCGCGCGCTTCCAGCTCGGCCACCCGTTTCGACAATTCCGCTTCGCGCGCCGTCTTTTCCGTCTCGAGCCGAACCTTCGTCTCGCCATGCTCGTCCAGCGCCTTACGCGCTTCGGCCAGATCCTTGGCCGCCTGCGCCAAATCCGCCTTGAGCTTGTCCGTTTCGCCTCGCAAGCCGGTTTCGGACTCTTCGCGACGTTTCAGTTCCGCGCGCTGGGCCTCCAACTGTTTCTTCAGATCGGCTTCCTTGTCCGACAGCTTTTGCGACGCCGCCTTCTCGCGCGCTTCCAGATCGGCGATCCGTTTGGCAAATTCCTTTTCCTTCTCGATAAGCTTTTCGTTTACGATCTTTGCCTCGGCCTCGAGCGCCTTCAAGCGAACATCCTTTTCGCCGCGGTCGGAATCGGATTTAGCTGCGCTTGCATCAGCCGCCGTCGGCGTTTTTCTGGCGCCCGTCGTCCAATCAATCTGCGGCGCCGTTTTTTTCGCCTGAACCGCCGGTGTCGAAGGTGTGGCGACCGGCTTGGCTTTGCTCAAGGGCATCGTGTACGGGTCGGACGGCTTTTCGCGCGGCGAGGCGGCTTCCGGCTTGGCGGGCGCTTCCTTGACCGCAGGCTTGACTGGCGCAGCGTCTTTCGGCGCGGCCGACGGGACGTCCGCTTTCGGAGCGGGCGAAAACATGATCGGCTTGGCCTGCGCCGTGGCTGCGCTTACAGGCGCGAACGGCTTTTCGCGCGGCGAGGCGGCTTCCGGCTTGGCGGGCGCTTCCTCGACCGCAGGCTTGGCCGGCGCAGTGTCTTTCGGCGCGGCCGACGGCACGTCCGCTTTCGGAGCGGGCGAAAGCGCGATCGGTTTGGCCTGATCTTCAGATTTTTTTTCGGCGGCGGCCGGCAAAGGCTTTTCCCGGAAAATCACGGCCCGATAGGCGTCCACGGTACTGGTCTCGCCGGTAGCATCGTTGATCAATTGCGCCCGCTCCGCCACGGATCCGTCTTCCATCAGATCGCGAACGGCCAACAGGTTGAGCGGCCCATAGAGCGTTCCGTCCACAAGTTCGACCCGCCAGGTCATGTCGAGATCGGGGACAGCTTCGGCCAACATCCATTCTTTCCTGTCCTGGGACAGCCGGTACCCCGGAGCAATGCGCCCGTTTTCAGCCCAATCGCGCAAGTCCTTCATGCTGACGGGTCCGAAAACGGAGCCGTCGTCAATTTTCATGTGCCACTGGCCAGATGCGGCAGCGGACGATTTCACTTCTTGTCCGTTCATAATTCGACCTCCGGAATCATGGAGTTCCTGACATTTAAAACAAGTAGCGGATATTGCCTTAAGCGGCGAACTATGTCAAGCGGGTTTGCGGCGATATCCGCGACCCGTCGGCCGTCCGTTTTTCAAGGGCGAGGTCTTGACGGAAACATAGACGCTGTTCTCTCCGAATTCGTGTTCGAGGGCGTGTACAAGGTCCATGCCGGGCAGGACGCGGCAAGCGTCGCCGGCCTCCAGAAAGACTTTTTCTCCTCCGGGAAACTGGAGACACAGCACGACCGGCACATGGCCGGGATGAAGCCGCAGCATGTCCCGGACCTTTCCGAGCCGGGCGTCGTCGAGGTCCACAACCGGCAAATGCAAGCTCATCCGCTCGGCGAAATGCGCGGGCGCGTCCGTCAAAAGATACGCCTCGTGAGCGATCAGCTTGGGCGCATCGTCCCGGCGCGAAATCTCGCCGCACACGAGCACGGGCGTTTCGGGTTGCAGCAAATCGCCGTAGCGCTGATAGGCTTCCGGCCAAACGAGAACCTCCATCGAGCCGGCCGCATCGCCCACCTGAAGAATAGCCATGGATTCCTTGGTTGTCTTGGTGATTTTGCGAACAACCGATACGACGATACCCCCGATCCGCGTCAACGCCTTTTCGTCGAGCGCCTGACATTCCTCAACGGTAGCCAGCCGGTACTTTTCGAGAAGCGGCATATAGCGGGTCAGGGGATGTCCGCTCATGTACACGCCAAGCAGTTCCTTTTCCCCGGAGAGCGACTCGCTTTCCGGCCAGGGATCGCATTCGGGAATTTCTTCGGCGGACGCGCCGGGCAGCGCGGCGCCGGGCAAGTCGAAAAGGCTGCCCTGCCCCGCGCGTCGGTCGCGCAGCGCGCTGGCGGACAGGGCCATGGCATAATCGATACCGTTGAAAAGACGCGCCCGATGCATCCCGCACGCATCGAAGGCCCCGCTGCGAACAAGGCTTTCCAGTGCGCGCCGGTTCGCCGTCTGGCTGTCCACACGCGAGCAGAAATCGATCAGTCCGGCGAACGGGCCGCTGCGCTCGCGTTCCTCCACAATAGCCTGAGCGGCGCCTTCGCCCACGTTTTTAATGCCGGCCAAACCGAAGCGAAGCGCGGCGCCACCCTCCCGCCTCTCGGGAACGAACCGCACACCGCTGCGATTGACATCGGGCGACAGAATTTCGATGTTCATGGCCGCCGCCTCGGTCATGAAAAAGGCGAGCTTGTTGTCGGATTTGCCCATTTCCGCCGAAATCAGAGCCGCCATGAATTCGCACGGGAAATTGGCTTTCAGGTAGGCGGTGTGATAGGCGATGACCGCATAGGCCGCGCTGTGCGACTTGTTGAAGCCGTACCCTGCGAATTTGGCCATGGTATCGAATATCCGGCCGGCCTTCGCCTGCGGAATGCGGTTCGTTTTGGCGCAGCCGTCAACGAATTTGGCGCGCTGCTTTTCCATTTCGGACTCTTTTTTCTTGCCCATCGCCCGCCGCAACAGATCGCCTTCGGCCAACGAATAGCCCGCCAGGACATTGGCCGCTTTCTGCACCTGTTCCTGATACAGCATGATGCCGTAGGTTTCCTCGAGAATGGGCTGCAACAGCGGGTCGTCGTACGCGACCGACGCCTGGCCCGTCTTGCGCTTGACATAGTCGTCGAGCATGTTCATCGGGCCGGGCCGATAGAGAGCGATCAAGGCGATCAGATCCTCGATGCGGTCGGCATGAACGCGGCGCACCAGATCGCGCATCCCGGGACTTTCAAGCTGGAACACCCCGATCGTATCGCCGCGGCTAAGAAGATCGTACGCGGCCCGATCATTGAGTTCGAGCTTCTCCATGTCGATCTCGATGCCCCGCGTCCGTTTCGCCAAATCCAGCGTCTCCTGAATCACCGTCAAGGTCTTGAGCCCGAGAAAATCCATCTTGAGCAGCCCGACATCACCGATCGCTTCCATCGTGTACTGGGTTACGCGCTGCTTGTTCTTGTCCAAAGCCAAGGGCACGATTTCGATCAGCGGCTTCTCGCCGATCACCACGCCGGCGGCATGCACGCCGGGATTGCGATAGAGCCCCTCAAGAACGAAGCCATAGTCGAGAATCCGCTTGCAGTCAGGATCGTTGTCGTAGCTTTTCTTGAATTCAGGATTGGCCTTCAAGGCCGCATGTAAAGTTATTTTGGGATCGTCGGGCACCATTTTCGACAACTGGTCGCACTTGACATAGGGCACTTCCAGAACCCGACCCACGTCGCGAATGACATTCTTCGG
>SLMC01000367.1 GCA_007133745.1 Kiritimatiellia bacterium | reverse complement strand
GTCCCCTTTGGGCTTGAAGTTTGGAGTGCGGCGACCTGGCGCCGCTTTGTTCAGCGCGACCTGGCGCGCGTGTCCATTAGCCATCCACATCCAAGAGTGGCGGGCCAGGTCCCGCCGAAGAGAAAGCGGCGAGAGCTCGCCGCCTGTCTGCCGTGCCGGCAGAGGCACTCCAAAACGGAACCGCCGGGCGGCAACAAGGTCTGTCCCTGCTTAACCCTTAATTTCTGACCTCCGACCTCTGTCCTCTGACCTCTGGGTTGCGGGCGACAGCCCGCATTAGCGCTTTAACCACGCCGTCCTGTGGAAAGTTGAAAGTGGAGCGTAAAACGTGCGCTCTTATGGGCTATTTCTTTTTGCCGCCCAGCGCCGCTTTGGCCTGTTTCGCGCTCATGGTGCGGGCTCCGACCAGGGCGTTCTTCGTTGCGGCACGCAGCGTGAGCTTGCCCTGGGCCGTTTCCCAGTTGCTGACGGCTTTTTGCGTGACGCCGCACAGGGCGGCCAGTTCCTTTTGCGACAGTTTCATTCGCTTGCGCAACGAGCGCACGCCCGCACCGGTAAACCAGACCCGTTCGGCTTTGACGCCGGCTTCCTCTTGCGCCTTGCGGGCCGGCGCTTTGGCGGTTAGCGCCAATTTCAGTGTCTTTTCGAGATGGTCGACCCGGCGCCGCAAGTCGGCCACCAGCCGCCGCAATTCCGCCGCGCGCTTGTTGGGGGCGGCCACCGCCTTTTTCGCTTCTTTCTGTCCGATGCGAGCCATTTCCGTTTTCAGCGTTTTCCCGATATCCATGAGTCTGCTCCTTTACGTGTTGCGCGATGTCGCGAGTCTGTTTTTTGCATCGCAGAGAAACGGCGTTGTCTCACAAGACCTATTGGAATGCAAGCGCTTTTTTCGGGGCATGCGCAAATATTCATAAAGAACCGTTTTTTTTCTTGCCTACCCGCCGCGTTTGCGCTATCGATAGACGGCATTAACCATGGACAGTCTTCAGGACAGGTGACTCCGATCAGGGTGTCGGAGAATTCCTGACCGGCGGTGAGTTCGGTCCGCGCGCGAACGAATGGCGCGCAGAGCCGGACGCAGCCCGCGAATTTCCGCGGCACGACATAGCCCGGGAATGGACACGGTGAAATTCCGCGGCCGACAGTCAAGGCAAGGGGCGACCCTTGCCGCAGTCTGGATGGGAGAAGACACGACTTGGCGCAACAAACGTTCGCATGCCTTTGCGCATGGCCGTCGCCCGGGAGTGTTTTCTCGGGCGTTTTTTTTTCGAGCGAACGGGGGATGCGATGTTGGATTCCGTGCAGGATGTCATTCGGGCGGTGGCCCGCGGCGAGTTGGTTGTGCTTACGGACGACGAAAATCGCGAGAACGAGGGCGATCTCGTGATGGCGGCCGAAAAAGTTACCGACCAGGCAGTCAATTTCATGATGATGCACGGACGCGGTTTGATCTGCGCCGCGCTGACCCGCGAGCGGCTGGAAAAACTGGGGCTGGATCATATGCCCAAACGGGGCAAGGGCGACGCCTTCCATACCGCGTTCATGGAATCGGTGGATGCCGCGCACGGCATAGCGACCGGCATTAGCGCGCACGATCGGGCCCGTACGATTCAGGTTTTGGCGGACGATGCCAGCGGCAAGAACGATTTGGTCAGTCCCGGCCATACGTTTCCTCTGGAGGCCAAGCCGGGCGGGGTGCTTAAACGGGCCGGTCATACCGAGGGCGCGGTCGATCTGGCCCGCATGGCGGGCCTGAAGGCGGCCGGTGTGATTTGCGAGATTGTCAAGGACGACGGCCACATGGCGCGTCTGGACGATTTGCGCGCGTTCGCCAGTCGGCATGGACTGAAAATCACGTCCATCGCCGACTTGATCGCCTACCGCAGGCGCCACGAGAAAATTGTCGAATTCGTCCGATCCGCCGACCTTCCGACCGCCTTTGGGAAATTCACGCTAAAGCTGTATTGTTCCATGGAGGATAACGAGCATCACGTGGCGCTGGTCATGGGCTCGATCGACTGCGAGACGGCCGCGCTGGTTCGCGTGCACAGCGAATGTCTGACCGGCGATGCGTTGGGTTCGTTGCGTTGCGATTGCGGCACGCAACTGCGGGATGCCATGCGCATGGTGGGCGAGGCCGGAAACGGCGTGATTCTTTACATGCGGCAGGAGGGCCGGGGCATCGGCCTGGAAAAGAAAATTCACGCCTACGCCTTGCAGGACGACGGACTCGATACGGTGGAAGCCAACGAAAAGCTCGGTTTCGAAGCGGACTTGCGCGAATACGGCGTGGGCGCTCAGATTTTGAGCGATCTGGGCCTGAAGAAAATCAGGCTGATCACCAACAATCCGAAAAAAATCGTGGGTCTGGAAGGCTATGGCCTGGAAATCGTCGAGCGGGTGCCGGTGAGTCATCCGCCATCGGAACACAACCAGCGTTATCTGCAAACCAAGAAGGATAAGCTCGGACATCTGTTGTGAAAGGAGAACACCATGAGAGAACTGTCGGGGACATTGTCGGCGAAGGACATGAAGATGGGGATTGTGGTCAGTCGGTTCAACAGCTTTTTTACGCGCCAGCTTTTGGCGGGGGCCGTGGACTGTCTGACGCGTCACGGCGGAAGCGAGGCTAACCTGACCGTGGCGTGGGCGCCGGGCGCCAACGAGCTGCCGCTCGTAGCGCAGCGGATGGCCAAGTCGGGCCAATACGACGCGATTATCGCGCTGGGGGCGGTGATTGAAGGGGCCACTCCGCATGCGGATCTGATCAATACTCAGGTGTCCCGGTCGCTGGCGGCTTTGTCGTTGGATTCGGGCCTGCCGGTGATTAACGGCGTGGTGTGCGCCCGAACGATCGAGCAGGCGATCGAGCGCTCCGGAACCAAAGCAGGCAACAAAGGCTCCGATGCAGCCGAGACGGCCATTGAAATGGTCGCCTTGATCAAGCTGATGGACCGGAAAGCGAAAGCGTGACATGAGCGAACTGTCCGGGACGGCTTTGATTTTCGGCGGAGCGTTGGCGATGCTGTACACGCCTTTCGTTTTCTTTCCGGAACAGGCATTGCGCGCGCTGCGCGGGTTTCATCGCAACGTTTGGGCGGGCCGTGTTCTGGCGGCCGTCGCCTTGATTTGGAGCGGGTGGCTGTTTTACGCGACGCCGCTGCCCTGGTTCGAGCCGTTCAAGATGTGGCTGATTCCGATGGGGCTTGCGGTTTATGTTTTGGTTGTCTGGCTGATGCGCGAGCTGCTGGCGCCGCGCGCGCTGGGCGGGGTGCTTCTGCTGGCGCCGGCGCCGTTGCTCTCGGCCGCGTTCATGCAGCCGTCGGCCTGGCGGCTGGTCGTGGTTGTTCTGGCCTATGTCATGGCCGTGAAAGGCCTGATTCTTGTGCTCAATCCCTATGTGTTCAGAAAGGCTGTCGCGCGCTGGGCGACCGGTCCGCGCGTCTGCCGGATCATGGGACTTGTCGGCATGGCGCTGGGCCTGTTCGTTGTCTTTCTGGGGTTCACGGCGTATTGAAGGTAGCGGCGAACAGCGCTTAGTTGCCTTAATCACGCCGTCCTGCCGAAAAAAACAAGAAATTGGAGGCGTGATTGTTTGTGAGTGAGTG
>SLMC01000325.1 GCA_007133745.1 Kiritimatiellia bacterium | reverse complement strand
TTCTCTTCGGCGGGACCTGGCCCGCCGCTCTTGGATGTGGATGGCTGATGGACACGCGCGCCAGGTCGCGCTGAACAAAGCGGCGCCAGGTCGCCGCACTCCAAACTTCAATCCCAAAGGGGACAGGAAGAGACCGTCGCCGATCCTAATCGCACTCCCTTGCTCGCAGATCCCGCCGGAGGCGCTCCGCCGGGATTGGGGATGAAGAGAGTGCGATTAGGATTCGCGAGAAGCACAGGAATCTGAATTTGTGTAGAACAACAAGGGCGCTGCCCCGGGCTTTGTTGCATAACCCCTTCGGGGTTGAACTGAACCCTTGTCTGAGAGAACAGGTTTCAGTGTTCAGGTTTCAGGGGAAACATCGCATTCGGCTTCATTCGGATACTACGCCGGAACAAATATTGGAGGGCAGCATGCAAAACCCTGACACCTGAAACCCGAAACCTGAAACCCTTGATATTCTCTCAATCCCGAAAAACCTGAGCTTGCTCAGAGGCCGGGCTGAAACCTGACACCCGAACACTTTCATACCGGGCCGCAGACTCTGCTTCCCGGCCCGAACACAGTCCCGACCGACAGACGCATGCCTTCGGCAACAACCGTGTTCGAGGCGATCGAACAGCCGGCCAAAGCGCAATCCGACCCGATCTCCGCTTCGCCGATAACGCAGTCGCGCATCGCGACCCGATCGCCCGCCTTGGCGTTCGGCCATAGGATCGAGGATTCGATGCGCGCCTCCGCGCCAACCTGAACGCCGCCACCCATAACCGTTGGCCCAAGAATGCGCGCGCCGCGCCCAATCCGGCAATCGGCGCCCAGAACGACGGGCGGTGTCAACACCGCATCATCGGCTACCTGGGCCGAATCATCGATCCAAATCCCTTTCGAAGTCTCGCGACCAGCGGGCTGAAGACCGCGAATGGCCCCCGCCTGTAAATCCCGGTTGGCCTGCACGTAATTGTCAAGCGTTCCGATATCTTTCCAGTACCCGGAAAAACGATGACCGAAAAACGGCTCCCCTTTCTCGAACAGAGCGGGAAACGTCTCTTTTTCGAGAGACACAAAACGGCCCTCGGGTATGCAATCCAGGATCGACCGCGATATGGCCCAGGCTCCGACATTTCCCCACAGACTCTTCGCTTCCGCCGGGTCGGGCTTCTCCTGCCAGCCGAGCACCCGATCATCGTCCTGAATATCGAGGATGCCCCAACGGCGGGTGTCCTCGATCCGGCTGACCGTGGCGGTCACCATGGCCCCGGCGCCCCTATGCGATGCCAACAGTTTGCCCAAGTCCATATCCATAAGAATATCGCCATTGAGCAGCAGAAAATCGTCCTGCAAGATATCCGCGCAGTTCTTCAGCGCCCCGCCGCTCCCCAGCGGCTGCTCCTCCAGTCGCACCTTGACCTCGAATCCGTCGGCGACATTGCCCGACTGCATGTACTCGACAATGGCCTGCGCGAAGTGGCTGACCGCGAAGACGACCTCGGTTACGCCGTTCGCCCGCAGCCATTGGCATTCCAACTCCAAAAAAGGACGGTTCGCGATCGGCAACAGCGATTTCGGAGTCGTGTACGTAAAAGGATAAAGCCGCGTACCAAATCCGCCTATGAGAATGACCGCCTGCATGGTTCCCCCCCCATTTTCCGTATTTTCCGCGTATTCCGTGGCAGAAAACTCTTCACGTTCAACGTTCCACGTTTTCTGCCTTGCGCACGCCTTTCCGCAGCGTGTACATCGTCCAGAAATAATCGCGGGCGGCGCGTTCGTAACCGAGCTTCGCAAACAGGGCTTCCTGCGCTTCCGGCATTTGGAAACCCACATGCCGCAACCCTTGCATGGAAACCGCGTATTCGATGCCCCGCACCACGTCCTCCATCGCGCCTTGTATCGGCAAGGCCAACGCTATCCGCGCGAAATCGGCGTAAACCCCGTCCGCCGCGCCTACGCACACGCCCGCCAGCCGCCGATTTTTTTCAATGCGCACCGCAAACCGGCCGTTCTGACGATAAGCCGCAAGAAACGCTTCCAGAAACCGATGTTTCCGCGCGCCGTCCGGAAGCCGGTCGACAATCGCCGGCGCATCGTCCATCGACAGGGGGCGCACCGACAGGCTGGCGGGCAGCCGGATGGATGTCTGCGCAATGTCCCGAATCATGCGCAAAGTCGTTTGAGCCAGCTTAAACCCGTTCTTTTCGTAAAAACCCGTCGCGAACGGCGTTCCCACCGACAATGTTTCCTGACCGGTCAGCACGGCCTTCTTTTCCAGCCGAGCCAGCAGCAGGCTGCCGATGCCGCGGCCGCGCGCCGTCGGATCCGTGCCGATCAGCTTGATGGCAACGGTCCGGCGCTCGGGCCGATGGCTGCACAGCAAAAAACCCAGCAGCGTATCGCCCTCGAACGCGCCCCACTGCCATGCGGGCTGTTCCTTGATCAGCCGTACCGCTTGAACACCGTGTTCCGGGAAACGGGCCCATTCGAGGAAGGTCTGATTGCATATGCGAACCAGCGGAACAATGTGCCCGTATTTCAGCGGCCTGATCGCGACAGACTTCGACCTCATACGTACTCCAACTCCATCCCTGACTGCGCTCTCCGTTTTGTCGACAAACCCTGCACATCGGTTGAATCGTCCATGACAATCCCATCCGTATCCCATTCAGCCGCGCATGTCAAACGATGTTTCTGAACCCGGCGGCAAAGAAATTCGAATTTTGCGATCAATTCGGGCAGAATCCGAAAAGAAGGGTTGCATGGACCGTAGGGGATGGGATATAAGCGGGGAAATCTGGTAGGCCCCGAAGGTGAAACAAGTGCGGAAAAACGAATAGAAAATGGCGTTGGTTTCGCAAAAGCAACATCTGTGGAGATGACTGTATGACTGTTCGATCCGTTGTGCTCGGAACTCTCGGCCTCCTGACCATGGGAGTTTACGGACAATATGTCACGAAATACGTCCCTGGCGGATACGAACTGCTGGTTCGCGGTCATTTGCCGGTCAGTGTTTTTGGGCTGGCGCTGTTCTTTGTGATGGTCGTCAATCCTCTTCTGGCAAGAATTCACGCCTCCTTGCGTTTCCGCGCGCCGGAAATCGCATTGATTCTGGCCATGATTCTGGCCGGCTGCGGCATTTCAGGCGCAGGCTTCATGCGTCAAATGCCCAAGGCTCTGATCCACCCCGTCCTTATGAACCGGACGAATCCCGGCTGGCAGGAGGCAAATTTAATGGAGGCAACGCCAGGCGCGCTGCTGGTCAACGAAGGCCGCTACGATGACGATATCATCGAAAACTATGTCTCGGCCATGGGTGATCCTGGACGCCCTATCGGCATAGGCGATGTGCCCTGGCATGCTTGGTGGCGGCCTATGCTCGTGTGGGGCTCGCTGTTCGGTTTGTTCGCGCTGGCGATGATCAGTCTTTCCGTGGTTGTTCACCGGCAATGGGCGGACCGAGAGCGCATACGATATCCGCTGGTCGAATTCGTTCAGGAGATCTTTCGGGAAGACGACGACGGACGGCAAAAGATCTTCGTCAAACGCCTTTTCTGGCTGGGCATGCTGGTTCCGCTTTTTATCCGCACCGTCAACGGAATCTACATGTGGACGGACGGGGCGACG
>SLMC01000154.1 GCA_007133745.1 Kiritimatiellia bacterium | reverse complement strand
TGGTCGGCTTCTACTCCTCTTCCTTTTCCTTGGCGGCTTCGGCGATGATTTTCTGGGCGACGTTGGCGGGCACGATGTCGTAGCGGGTGAATGTCATTTCGAACGAGCCCTGGCCGGCGGTCATGCTGCGCAGTTCGGCGGCATATTTGAACAGCTCGGCCTGCGGCACTTCGGCGGTGACAAACTGCATGCCGTCTTCCGCACCCATGCCCAGGATGCGTCCGCGCCGATGGCTGATATCGCCGTTGATATCGCCCATGTACTGGTCGGGGACCATGATCTTGACCGTCATGATCGGCTCGAGCAGGACGGGCTTGGCTTTCGACATGCCGTCTTTCAGGGCTTTCGAGCCGGCAATCTTGAAGGCGATTTCGGACGAGTCCACATCGTGATAGGATCCGTCGTAAACGGTGATTTTGACGTTCATGACCGGGTATCGCGCGACGGCGCCGGCCTGCATGCCTTCGACCAGTCCTTTTTGCACGGCCGGGAGATAGTTGCCGGGAATGGTTCCGCCCACGATAGCATCCACGAACCATTCTTCGTCTTCGGCGGGTTTCGGCTCGACCTTGAGATATACTTCGCCGTATTGTCCGCGGCCGCCCGACTGTTTTTTGTGCTTGTGGTGGCCTTCGCCGAGACCGGTGACCGTTTCGCGATAGGGTACCTTGGGCGTGTCCAGCAGGACGTCGACGTTGCTGCGGCTTTTCATGAGTTCGACTGCCACATCGATATGCACGTTGCCCATGCCGGAAATGATCATTTGCTTGGTTTCCGCATTGCGTTCGACATGCAAGGTGGGATCTTCCTCGCAGACGCGGGAGAGGGCGATGCCGAGCTTGTCCTCGTCGGCCTGGGTCTTGGCGTGAACGGCCATGAACGCGACCGGGCTCGGGAAAACGATGGGTTTGCAGACGGTGTTCCTGCCGACGGCTCCGAGTGTTTCGTTGACGCCCGTGGCCTTGAGTTTTGGGACGGCGACAATGTCGCCTGCCGTGGCTGTCGGGACGGGCGTCTGCTTTTTCCCTACCATGGACAGCAACCCGCCGATGCGCTCCTTCTGGCCTTTGGACGTATTGAACACTTCCGAATCGCTCGAGAACGTGCCGCCTAAAACGCGTACGAAAGCCAGTTGCCCGACAAATTCGTCGTTGACGGTGCGCCAGACGAATCCGACGAAGGGATCTTCGGACCGGGCTCCGATCGGCTGGTCCTCGGCGTCGCGCAGGTCGAGGTCCAGCGGGGAAGGCATGAAGACCCGCTGGCATTCGATCAGTTCGCCCATGCCGATGCCGGACAGGGGCAGGCAGCAGACGACGGGGACCAGGGCGCCGCCCTGAACGGCTTTTTTGAGGCCCTTGGACAGTTCTTCGGGTGTCAGCGCCTGGCCTTCGAGGAACTTCTCGATCAGCGTGTCGTCGGTTTCAGCGGCGCGTTCGGTCAGGGCGGTTTTCGCTTCCTCGACGGTATCGGTCAGCGCGTCGGGAATGTCCTTGGCGGACAGTACGTCGAGCGCCGCGCTTTTGTCGGGGGTCAGCAGGGTTACCGGTACGCAACGGTCGCCAAAGGCATCGCGGATATTGCCGAGCGCCTGGGCGAAGTCCGTGTTGTCCTTGTCCAGGCCGGTCAGGACGATGGCCCGGGGGCGGTTGAGTTTCTCGCACAGTTTCCAGGCGTGCCGGGTGCCGACCTGTACGCCGGACGAGGCGTCCACGACGATCAGGCCGTAATCCGTCGCGTTGGCGCCGGCGCAGACCTGGCCGAAGAAATCGGCGTAGCCCGGCGTATCGACAAACACCAGTTTCAGCGGCTTGTTCGCCTTGGGCTTGAACGCACCCGTGAAGGGTTTGGCGAAAATCGTGTTTTTCCGCGCTTTTTCGGCGCCTGTATAGTCGGCTAGACTCGATCCGTTATCGACGGAGCCAAGCCGGTCGTTCAAGCCGAGCGCGAAGGCCAGCGCGTCGGTCAGCGAAGTCTTGCCGCTCCCCTGATGGCCCATGATCGCGAAGGTGCGTGTGTCTGCAACGGGAATGTCACTCATGTCTGTTCACCTGTTCCTTGTTGGGTTCAACACATTTCAACGTCATTTTAGCGGAAAGACATGCACTATACACAAAGCGGAAAAAGACGCAAGGGAAAAGCGGTTTAAACGGTTCGACAGGTTCGACAGGGACAGCCACCGGCATAGTTCCGATTCTTGCATGGGATGACGGAGACATCCCCGCTCCAGAAGACGCGGACGGCGCCGGTATCGTCTTCAATCCGCAGCGCGCCTTCCGAGTCGATGCCGCGGTATTGGCCGGACAGGCTTGGGCCATCCATTGATTGCACCGTGACGCGCTGTTCGGCCAGCGCATCGTGTTTCGTCCAGAATTCAGTAACAAAAGCGGCTCCTTCCGTGTCTATGCGGGTTAGCACGGATTCCAGGTGCGCCAATACGCTGTCCAGCATGTCGCGAACAGGAAACACGCGTTTTTTTTCGATGCGCATGGATGTGGCGGGTTTCGAGGCGGGCAGGACGGGAAAATCGCTGGCGGTCATGTTGACGTTGAGACCGATGCCCAGCACAAGGGCCTGGTGTTCCGGCAGGCTTGTGGCCAGGATGCCGGCAATCTTGCCGTTTCTCGTCAAGACATCATTGGGCCATTTGAGGCGGGCGGCGATATCGCGGTCGTGGAGCGCGGCGCATACGGCCACGGCGGCGGCTTGCGTCGCGTGCCCGGCCATGGCGCTGCCGGGGCCGGGTTTCAGGATCGCTGAAAACGTCAGGCCTCGGTCGGTTGCCGATTGCCAGACCCGGTCGAATCGGCCACGACCGCAGGTTTGATTCCTTGCCCAGACGACATCGCCATGTCGCAGCGTTGCCGCATGGTCCAGCGTCCAGGTTTGCGTGGACGGCAACGACTCGAAACACAGCCGTCGCGCTTCCCACAAGCCTTGTTCTTCCAGCGTTTTCATTGTCATGCCCTTATTCATGGCATAAAACGGCTGAAAAAGGAAATATATTAAAAGCTTTCCAAATTAATGCAGCAAAAGGATGGGGGGCGGCAACTAGGTGCAGTTTTAAGCCGAAGGAGGTTGCCATGAGAAAGGTTCCATTCGCGTCTGCCGCAACGTTTGCGGGGATTAATGTCGTGATATACGGCGATACGGAAATCGGTGACGGGGCATTGGTCTTAGCCAAACGGCCACGTGCATTATCGATTCTTTCTTGACGTTCGATTACGCGGATGCCATGTTTCCCGCATGAACGACGACCCTGAAAAGCGTAAATTGGCCTTGGTGATTGGCGGCAGTCGCGGGATCGGACGCGCGGTCGCATTGCGGCTGGCCCGGTCGGGATTCGACATCTGGCTGAACTATCGCAGTCGGCGCGATGCCGCCGAGGAAACCCGCGATGCCATTGTCGCCTGCGGCGCGGCGTGCGATCTGCTGGAATTCGACGTGGCCGATCGCGAGGCGGTCAAGACGGCGCTGTCCGACAAGGCCGATTTGACCCCGCCGGACGCGCTGGTTTTCAATGCCGGCATCGCACGCGACAATTTGATGGTCTGGATGACGCACGAGGAATGGAGCGAGGTGCTGAACACGAACCTGAACGGCTTCTTCCATGTGACGCAAACCGTGCTGTTCCCGATGCTGCGCGAGAAGCGCGGCCGTATCGTTGCGATTTCATCGACCTCGGGCCAGATCGGTCAGGCCGGCCAGGTCAATTACTCGGCCTCGAAAGCCGGGCTGATCGGCGCGGCCAAGGCGCTGGCGCGCGAGGTAGGCAAAAAGAACGTCCTAGTCAATGTCGTGGCGCCCGGCGTCATCGAGACGGACATGACGCAGGATTTGCCGACCGATCGCATCCTGCCGCTGATCCCTCAAAACCGGCTGGGCCAAGTCGAGGATGTGGCCGCCGTCGTGACGTTTCTTTGCGCCGAGCCCTGCATGTACGTGCACGGTCAAGTCATTGGCGTCAATGGCGGACTGGCGATGTAATTTGTGCTTGCTAAAGAGCCCGGCCTTTGAGCAAGCTCAGGTTTTTCGGGAGAGAGAGAATATCAAGGGTTTCAGGTTTCGGGTTTCGGGCGCCAGGGTTTGACACTTGACCCTGCCGAATCCAGCGTCGCATGAAACCAAACGATTTCGCTGTTCATGGTGCACGCATTGGGTGCGTAGCACACTTCGTCGCGACACTTGATCGCAAACTTTGTCGGTTACACTTCGTCGATATTCTTAGTCGTCAAGCGCCTGTATAACAATCGAGTTGCGGCCGAAGGTCGCCTTGCGAGATGGTCTTATGAAAAAAAATCTTTGGTCGACTGGATGCATGTTGCTATGCGTGGCGGGCTTGATGTCGTCGTGTGCGTCTGCGGAGAACGCCAATTCGAGCGTCGTGACGTTGCCGCCTCCGCGCAAGGACGGCGGCATGCCGTTGATGGAGGCGCTGGCGCGTCGGCAATCGCAACGCGAGCTGGCTTCGACACCGTTGCCGGACGCAACGCTTTCCTCTCTGCTTTGGGCGGCGACCGGGGTCAATCGCGCGGAGTCGGGCAAGCGCACGGTACCCTCGGCGCGCAATTGGCAGGGGATCGATGTGTACGTGGCCCGTGCGGACGGACTGCATGTGTACGACCCTGCCGAACATCGCCTGGTTCGCGTGATGGAGCAGGACGTGCGCGAGGCTGCCGGCAAGCAGCCGTTTGTGCGCGAGGCCCCGGTCGTGTTGATTTACGTGGCCGATGCCGCGCGTATGCCCGACGCGTCCGCGGATGCGGTGGCGTTCTATTCGGCCACGGATACCGGCTTCATCAGTCAAAACGTCTATCTGTTCTGTGCGGCGCACGGACTGGCCACCGTGGTGATCGGTTGGCTTGACAAGGATGAGCTGGGCCGCCGCATGAAACTGGGCGACAGCCGCCGTGTGATTTTGACGCAAGTTGTCGGGTATCCGGCCGGGCAAGCGGAGTCGGCGCCCGTGAAACAGGCTGTTGCCGATACCCCGGCCGTCGCCTGGCGCGACGGCGCCTATCGCGGTCGCGCCCGCGGTTATGTCGACGATATTGTCGTCGATGTGGTTGTTCGGAACGGACGCATTGAGAACGTTACGGTTGTGGAGCACAAGGAAAGTCGGCCGCTTAGCGCCTTCCGCGATATGCCGCGCCGCGTTGTGCTGGCGCAGGGGCCGGACGGTGTAGATGCGGTCACGGGCGCTACCGTGACTGCCGGGGCCCTGTTGACCGCTGTTCGGCAAGCGCTGGAAAAAGCCAAGCCATGACGTCTTGGCGCAAGCTTCTCGCACGCGCGCGCTTACGCTGGACGATCGGCGCGCTGTTCACGGTTGGCCTGATCGCGCTTTCGCTGGCGCCGTTGTCGGTTCCGTCCGGGCCGCAGCCGATTCCGCAAGCCGACAAGGTGGCGCATTTTTTGCTCTATGCTCTGTATGCCGCCCTCATTCTCGGCATGCTGTTTCCGTATCGGCGCGGTTGGAAGCCGATCCTGTGGACCGTCGCGTATTGCGCGCTGTTCGGGGCGCTGATGGAGGCGTTGCAAGGCGCGTTTCCCGCGCTGGGCCGGCAAGCGTGCGTCGCGGATGCCGCCGCCAATGCGCTGGGCGCCATGTCGGCAGGCGCCGTGTTCGGGCTCGTTCGTCGAAAGGTCCGCCCATAAGCGTAGGACGACGCGACTCAGCCGCTCAACCGCCTTGATTCGAGAGGGGTTTTCGGACTCTTTGCTTCAACAATTGCGCTTGCTCGTGTCATGATATTGTCGTATAGTATGCCTGAGACTAATGAATAATTCGGTGGACGAAAAAGCCGGACGAAAGACACCCATGAAGCGGAAAAACACAAGCGTTCTCCGCTGTCTGGCGGCGGCGCGAGCTGCGGAAGCAAGGAGCGGCACATGAACTCGCCCGAGATAAAAGCGTTTATTCAACGCAACGCGGACTTGTTCTGGTTCATACCGGAGAATCGCAAGGAAACGATAAGCGAAGAGAGTCTGGTGGAAACCATTTTGAATTACGGCAGCATGGAAGCCGTGATCGGTCTAATTAAGTTGATGAGCATAGACAAGGTGGCGCAAATATTTCACGATACCCTCCACCGCAGTGAACGGCGGAAAAACAACTATCACGAGCTAACTATTAACTTTTTCGATCATCTTTTCAGAAGATATGCACCTCGATATTCTGACGGAAAATCAAGTTGAGTTGCTGGATACAGTGCGTCGGTTCAAACGAACGCACTATCTGGTTGGGGGTACGGCGATCGCCTTGCATCTCGGGCACAGGCGATCGGTGGATTTCGATTTGTTTACCATCTCGAAATTGAACAAAAACAGAATCAAATCCATGCTCAAAAATTTACCGTTCAAGCAAACGGTCCTTTTCGAGGATTACGATCAAGTGCATTTTCTGGTCAATCAAGTTAAGCTTACTTTCTTCAGCTACCCCTATGCTGTTAAGCATCCGATCATGGCGGACAGATGGATGTCCATGCCCACATTGCTTTCGCTGGCGGCTATGAAAGCTTTTGCGCTCGGGCGCAGGGCTAAATGGAAGGATTATGTCGATTTGTTTTTCATATTGAGAGAACGGCATGCCTTGGCCGATATATGCGTGGAAGCCGAATCAATTTTCGGAGAGCAATTTTCTGCCAAGCTATTTCGTGAACAGTTGGCTTTTCATAAAGACATCGATCATACGGAACCCGTTGAATATGTAGGCCCTTCCGTAGATGACGAAACTGTTAAAAATTATCTGATCGATAAGTCGACCGAAATCTTTTAACCACGCTTCTCGCCGTTTGTCTTCTGCGATACAGGCGCGTGTGTGTAGAAGACAATGCCGAACCGCCTTGCTTATTCCCTATTTGTCGCGGCATCGTAGCGTTGGATGGTTTCGTCGATCTGCGTCAGCCAGTCGCCGAGGTTGAGCGTTTCTTCAGGCGCGATCAGGTAGGTTAGGTCCGCGCGCCGGTCGGCGAAGTGGTCTTTGACGTCGTCCATGACATGAACGAAAAATTTGCCGTCGGCCGGCGCGTTGCGCGGCCGCTGGCTGCGTTCCCAAACGGCGCGCAATCCTTCGAACACGGCTTGGCCGTCGCGCAGCGTATCCCGCACCGTGTCGCGGGCGCGGATCAGCGCCCGACGGGCCTGCCGATGTTCGCCTTGCTTTCCGGCCAGAGCGGCTTGACGCAAGCTGTCTTCGGCCTTGGCCACATCCGCGACTATGCGGAAAAAATGCCGCAGATGCGTGGTCAGTGAAATCAGGACTTCGATCGCATAACGGTTGCGTTGCGCTCGACCGAGCAATCCGTGCAGTTGCTCGATCAGCCGTTCGCAATCGTCCTGCGCGGCGGGCGCGCGCGCGACAGCCTCCGCATAGCGTTTCCCGAACACGGGCGGCATGGAGACGGCCGTGTCGTTGGGCAAGCGCGGCTCGGCAGGCGGCATCATGCCCGTGTCGCATCGCGGCATGGGCCCTTTCCAAAGCGGGTGTCCGTAGGCCGGTCCGCGCACTTTGGACGGCAGTTTCTCGAGCGTTTGTTCGTACAAGCGCGCGGCATTGTGCAGCGTCCGGTACGCTGCGGCCATGGATTCGGCGGTGCCGCGGCCGTAATGAATATCCATGAAGGTGGCTGTGGTTTCCTCGACGGACACGGCGGTCGGCGTCCAGGCATGCTGGGCCATGTGTGCCCAGCCGAGCCAGAAGGATTCGTTGTGCAATCCGGCGTCGTCCCAGGCGGCGGCGATGGCGCCCATGGGAGCCTCGTCGGTCAGGGCCGGATCGAAAAAGGTGTCCCGCGCCGCGCTCAGCCGGCCGGCGTTGCGGGCGCCGTCGGCGGGGTCGAAGGCGAAATAGCGGGGGAACACCAACTCGCTGCCCTGGGTCGGCCAATAGACGAACCGGCGAATGCCGTGCCGGCGTTCCGCCCGGATTTGATCCGGGTCCCGCGACGCCACGCCGTTGATGACACGGGCGGGCAGTTTGTCGATATGTTCCGGCAACAATGGATATTCCAGCCAGATCAGCATCTCGCGGTTGCGCCGGGTCAGCCGTTCATGCGCGGCGCCAATGAAATCGATCAAGGTCAGCGAGCGGTTTTCCGGATTGTAGGGGCGGCGATATTTTTCGCAGATGCCCGCGTAATAGACTTCGTCGGTGGAGACGTGGAAGAATTTCGCGCCGCGCGTGGCGTCGCACAGGTCGTCGTACATATCGAACAACAGTTGACGCGCGGCCGGATCGTCCATGCAAATCTGGTAATTGCTGCCGTCGCAGCGCAGCGCGGAGAAGGTTTCGTGCTTGAGCACATAGCAGAGATGCGCCGGAGATTGCACGTCCGGAATGATTTGGATATGCCGTTCCAGCGCGTAATCGGTCAGGCTTTGCAGTTCGGCGGGGGTGAAGGCGCCGGGCGCGCCGATGACCGGGTGCGAAGGATAGGCGAACTTGTCTTCCAGTTCGAAGAGTACGGCATTGATTTTATAGCGCGCGGCCTGATCCAAATAGCGGCGCAAGGTTTCAAGCGTGTCCTGATGATGCTTGGTGTCCCAATGGATGCAGCGCCAAGCCAGCCGTGGCCAATCCCGAATGCGGCCCTGAGGCAGACGGCCTTGTCCGCTGTCGAACAGGTGCAGCAAGGTTTGCACGGCGTAGAACAGACCGGCGGGGCCGACGCCGGTCGCAACGATTCGGTTCGGCCCGATATCCAGCGTGTAGGCTTGCGTTTGCCGGTCGTCATCCGTATCGGTTTCCACGCTTTGCGGGTCGATGGCCAGTTCGACAGTTGGACTGTTCACGTTGGCAGGGCCGGTCAGTCGAAAGCCGTGTTCCTCCTCCAGTCGCGATTGCAGGGTGCGAACAGCGATATCGTCGGCGTCCACAGCGCGGTGCGCGAGGCGCCAATCGGCATGCACTTGCACGGTTCCGCCGGTCAGGCGTGTCTCGCGCGGCGTCGGCAGCACGGCATAGCCCGCCGCCCGCAGCGGCGAAACCAAGGGACTGTGTACGGTTGTCATGAATGCCTCCGCAGGCCGTGTGTTTTTCGGGACGGCGTGCGTTTTTTATGCCGCCATTATCTTCGTTGCCTTCTGTTCAATGCTTTCCGTGTTTTCCGTGGTAAAAACTCTTCTTCATTCGCGTCCATTCGCGTGATTCGCGGGCTTTCTTTTCTTCTTCGCAAAACCTATGGGCGACAGTCCGCCTTGTATTTATTGGGTTACCGATCCGCCAGGCCCTGCACGGAGAAGCCGGCGCCGGTTCCCTTGCCGGACAGGCGCAGGAGCGTGCCTGCCGAATAGCAGGTCATGCGCGTGGTGACATAATCGAGCGATGTGCCGCCGAAAATGCCGCCTTCGTCCTCTTCGTCCTCGCCGCGGAAGCCGCCTTCCGCCTGCGGGTCGTCGCCGCCGAGAACCTGTCGGTCGAGCAGATGCCGATCCAGATGTTTCAGGACCCAGTCCGACCAGTCGTTGCCTGAAGCCTTGCCGATATCGAGCACATTGTTGGCTTGAACCGGGAAGGCGCAATACGGACGTTCTTCCGGCGCATTGTTCATAATCCAGCGCGCGTAGCGTACGGCCGCCTCGATATAACGGGCTTCCCGGGTTGCTTCGTAGGCGGCCAGAACCACGACCATGATGGCGTCGTCGTTGCGCAGTACGTAAACATCGTCGCCCTTGCCCCGGCCTTCATGATGGTTGATCTTCGGGATGCCGGCCGCCTGCGGATCGGTTCGATAGTAGAGCGCGCCGTCCTCGCGCTGCCGGGCCAGCACGAAATCGGCGGCGGCAATCACGGGGGGCAGATAGGCGGCATCGTTCGTGAGGCGATACAAATGCCACAACGGTATGGCCGAACAGTGGTGCATGGTGACATCCGCATGGATGTACAAAATATTTTCCTCGGGTTCGTACTCGACACGGTTTGGGAGTCCGCCTTGTTCCGGTTTGTTGTTGCGCAGCAGGAAATCGCCAAAGGCCTTGGCGCGTCGCGCATAACGTTCATCGCCGGTAACCGCGTGCAGCATCAGGAGGCCCGAGGCGGCCTGGGCGGCGTCCAGAACGCTTGTCCAGTTCGTTTGCGGAATGCTTTCCTTGATGCAGCCGACAGCCTTCTCGAAATGCGGGTCCATGACTTGCAGGGCGGCGATATAGGCTGCGCCCAGTTCGGCCGACTCGCGGTATTTCGCGTTGCCGGTCAGCTTATAGGCTTCGGACAGCACGAACAGGGCTCGGCCCATGGTCCAGTTCAAGCCTGGCACATGTTTCTTTTCCGGCATGTAGTAATAGTACATGAACCGGCCGCGGTCGGCATTCCAGTCCGGGCGATGCGAACCCAGTTGACTGTTGACGAACCAGTCGGCGGCCTTAAGGGCGCGTTGCAAAAAGAGTTCCTGCATATCCGGGGTCAAAGCAGTCATTGGCCGATCCTTTCGTTGAACGAACACGGGGTTAGCGCCATAATCTGACGCCCCTGCGATAAAAAGCAAGAAAATTTGCGCATGACGATGCCAAGGCCTGCGCCCAGCCGCAAGCCGATCCGGCGGCGACGATGTGAGTTTTCGATATTCTCGCGCATGGCGTTGCTCCTGTAAGCCAGCCCTAAAATAAGCGAGTTTTTCTGCTGCGAGCACGCCAATGCCAACGCCTCAAGCACCGCATCCGCAGACGTTTGCGCACTCTCGCGACGAAACCCGCGCTTATTCCAAGGCTAGATCCAACCCTACTGTGCGCGCCGGTCGAAAGCAAGCTTTAAGCGGGTACCATGAAAATAACAAGTGTGAAAGCGCTTGCACTTTTCCAAAATTTCAAATAAGAATTTTGAAAAATATATCTCAATCCGTCTGGCCACGAGAACACGGTGATAATGTCGCGTTGCATCGCCCTCTTGGCGCAACGCTAAAAGCGAGAAAAGGGGGTACACTTATAGTTCGACAGAGGAAAACATTGCAAACAATCGAGTGACTTCAGACGTTGGTATCAGAATGAGATACACTTACACCAGGAGGTTTCTTATGAGGCAGGAATGGTTGATGCTGCGAGTGATTATGTGTCTTGTGCCGTTTGCTTTTTTGTCTGTCGGTTGCGAGAAAGACAAGAACGGATCCGACGACGCATCCTCCGGGGCCAATGCCGAGGCGGATGTGATATACTCTGCCGGTACCGGCAAAGTGCGAGGCACATGGACTTTCGACCTTGACAAGGGGGTTGAGGCCGGGGAGAAGATAGATTTCCATTGGAACCGTTTAAGCGCCGACAAGACTGACACCTATTTGGAGCCCAGGAATGGCGCGCGTTTCAAGGCGATGGGGCTTGTCGATTTTGGCGCCATAACCAAGAGCGATGTTGTGGCCGCTTCGCTGAGCACGGCCAAGATACATCATTCAGCGCTTCCTGTGAACGCCGTGGTGATATACAAAACCGATGAAGGGCGCTACGGGAAATTCGAGGTCAGGGGATTTTCCGGCAATGAGGACCTTACGCTCCGCTGGGTGACATGGGAATAGGTGGACGATAGCGGGCGACCCGACTTCGCTCTCCGAGCTACGCCGAGGCGCGCGATTACGGATCACGATTCCCTCCGGTCATTCAGTTCCGTCTTCTTCTGCCAGACCCCGTAATCCTTACAAGGCGGGCTGTCGCCCGCAACCCAAGTGTGTGGGTATGTGGGTTTGGGTGTATGTGAGTTTTCACCCACACACTCGCGCACCCACACACTCACAAACAATCACGCCTCCAATTTCTTGTTTTTTTCGGCAGGACGGCGTGATTAAGGCGCTAATCCACCGGAGATTAGGGCGAACGATTAAGGCGCTAACGGCTCTTTGCCGGTTGATCTGCCTGCTACCACTTCAGCCCGACGCCAAGCTGAACGCCGTCGAGCGAGGCGTCGGAATGGTAGAACCAGCGATAGCCTGCGCGCAGGTAGGCGTAGCGCCAGCCGAGCACGACGGCGAGATCGTGGTCGGCGAGGCGCGTTTCCTCGAGCGTGGACCAGACGGGCCGATACTCGATGCCCCAGCCGTGTCGGCTGTGCCAGCGCATGGGCAGCCCGAAGGAAAATCCGTCGCGCCGGTCCCGGCCCTTGAGTTCGAGCGCGCCGAAGGCCAAGCCCGCCTCGAAGCGTTCGCCGAACGTCATGCGGTACACGCCGTGGATCTGCGTAGTGTCGAGATCGAAGTCCGCTTTTTTTTCGCGGTAGAAGGTGCGGCGCACTGTCACTCCCATCAGCGCCAGCCCGAACTCCCCGCGCCAGTCCCAGGCGCGGGTTCCGCTGTCGATCCATTGATGGGAAACTTCCGCAGCCGCAAAGGGGATCAGCGCGCCGCCCGGCACCCGATGCAACAAGGCTTCGTCATCGGTCCATGCGAAAGGATAAACGAGCGCGACACTGTTCAGGCCGCCATAGGCCATGCCGTAGAACAGGCCTTCCACCAGCACGTCCACGAATAGCGTTTCGATAAGCGAAGCCGCCAGAGACGAGGAATGCGAGGGCGTTGCCGAGCGCGTCGAACGGGTCGGTTTCGGCAAGGAATTCTCGAATCGACCGAGTCGGCTTTCCGAGAAAGCCGAGATCGAGCCGATCCACAACACGATCAGTGCGCAGGACGCGAGTGTTTTGCCGTTCATGACGCTCCTTAAGTTAAACCGATCATCCTTGTTGGAATCTTTTCCTTTTACGGTCCACATTTAAGATGACGGGACGAGGATGCGTTCGACGGTATCGGCGGTCAGGTCGATGACGGCGACCGAATGCGCGCGGACGCCATGCAGGGCGCCCGGATTGACGACGCGGGTTGTACCGACGCGCTCGTCCCGAAACGTGTGGGTGTGTCCGTGAAAGACGTAGTCGTAGTGTCCGCCGACGATCAGGCTGTTCAGCAGCGCGCCGTTGTGGCCGTGGGTCAGGGCCAGGCGCTTGCCGCACACCGTCGCCTCCGCCCAAAGCGCGTTGAGTTCGCTGTCCGCCGCCTGTATATGCGTGTTCAGCGCGGCGAAATCCCAATCGACATTGCCGGCCACATAGGTTGCTTTGAAGCCGGTCAAAGCGTCCGCCACGCTTTCTCCTCCGATATCGCCGCAGTGAAACAGGCGGCGCACGCCGCGTTCGGCGAACAGGCGCGCGGCCCGTCCAACGCGGTCCGCGTAACCGTGCGTATCCGACAGCACGCCAATCAGGCAGGGATTTTGCGGTTTTTCAATCATGGTCAAAGAGCGGCGTTTCGCCCCCATCTTCCGTTCCCGCGACGCCCGCCTTCGCCGAAAGGCTACGGCGGACACGCAAGGTCGCGGGGGACGGCTCCAAAATGTGAACTGCTGACGACGAGGCGCATGGCCCCGTTTCAGATAACAGGAACGGAGTAGCATAATTCGCGCGTTCGTGTACAGTCAAAATCCCTGCTAATCCATCGGCTCTGCCGGTGCGCATTGAAAAGGTTCTACCTTTTCGAGCGAGGGAATGTGCTTTTGTGCGAGTGCGTGAGTGCGTGAGTATGTGGGTGAAAACTCACACACTCCCAAACCCACAAACCCACACACCCACAAACCCACACACTTGGGTTGCGGTCCTTCCTCATACCACCGGTTCC
>SLMC01000040.1 GCA_007133745.1 Kiritimatiellia bacterium | reverse complement strand
CCTGGGGCGTTGCCCCCGGCTTTGTTTGCGTCAGGCTTTCAGCCTGTAAAACACAACGGTTGCTTTTCGCCGCCTTATTGACAAGGGGAATCCCTGCTATGCCTTCGACGACCAACCATCTTATTGGCGAAAAAAGCCCATATCTGCTGCAGCATGCGCGCAACCCGGTAGACTGGTATCCCTGGGGCGAGAAGGCCTTTGCCAAAGCACGTCGGGAAAACAAGCCCGTCTTTCTCTCCGTAGGTTACTCAACCTGCCACTGGTGCCACGTCATGGCGCGCGAATCATTCGAAAACCCGGAGATTGCGGATGTGCTCAACCGCCATTTCGTGTCGGTCAAACTCGACCGCGAGGAACGGCCGGATATCGACCGCGTCTATATGACCTATGTGCAACAGGCGACAGGCAGCGGCGGTTGGCCCATGAGCGTGTGGCTGACGCCCGATCGCAAACCGTTTATGGGCGGAACCTACTTCCCGCCCGAAGCGCAATGGGGCCGGCCGGGATTCAAGTCGGTTTTGCTGCGCATTGCCGGACAACCCGGCCAATCACGGCGAAGGCGCGTTCTATGTCTGGACGGCGGCTGAAATCGCGGCGGCGCTCGGTACTGAAGCCGCACCCCTTTTCTCCTTTCGCTACGGCATCGAACCGCACGGCAACGTATCGGCGGCCAGCGATCCGCACGGCGAATTCCAGGGCAAGAATATCCTGTTCCAGCGCCATAGCCTCGAGGACGCTGCCCGAAAGTTCGGCCACTCGCCGAAAACGGCTCGCGCCATGCTGGCTGCGGCACGCCAGAGCCTGCTGACCTTGCGGACGCAGCGCCCACGTCCGCACAAGGACGATAAAATCCTGACCGCATGGAACGGATTGGCCCTGTCCGCCTTCGCGCGGGCCGCGCGCATTTTCGGCGAACCGCGCTATCGCCAGGCCGCGCAAAACGCGGCGCATTTCATCAAATCGGCGCTGTACGATGCGTCCAGCGGCCGACTCCTGCGCCGCTATCGCGATGGCGATGCCGCCATCGACGGTTTGGCCGACGACTACGCCTTCCTGATCCAGGGTCTGCTCGACCTCTACGACTGCGACTTCGAGACAGCCTGGCTGGACTGGGCCCTGGCCTTGCAGAAAACCATGGATGCCCGCTTTGCCGACGAAAACGGCGGCGGCTATTACGGCGCCCATGCCGAGGCAGCCGATCTGCTCGTGCGCGACAAGGAATGGCGCGACGGCGCTGAACCTTCGCCAAATTCGGCCGCAGCCGGAAATCTGTTGCGTCTGGCGCGTCTTACCGGCCAATCCGTATTTACCGAACGCGTCGAACGCCTCTTCCAAGCCTTTGGCGCGCACATGCGCGCCGCGCCACAGGCCATGCCGCTCATGCTGGCCGCCGTCGGCCTGCACCTCGAGCCGCCCCGACACATTGTCGTCGCGGGCCAGCCAGACGCTGCCGATACTCTTGCCATGCTGCGCGCCGCGCAAGCGGGCTTTGCGCCGAACCGTACCGTTCTCTTCATGCCGGGCGGCGACGCGGCCGGCGCGCTGGCCCGTCATGCGCCGTGGCTGCGCGACTGCACCATGCGCAACGGCCAGGCCACAGCCTACGCCTGCGATAACTTTGTCTGCCGCTTGCCCGTCACGGATCCGAACGCGCTTGCGGACCGCCCTTAGGGTTCGCGCAAAGCGCTGTCCGAAGCCATCGAACCCAGAGACGACAGAATCATTTCTCGTCAGAATCATGGCGCAGCCACCGGGCAGATCCCCGCCGCTTCCCCATGATTTTGTCGCCAATGATTCTGTCACATCCGGTCGCCGCCACCCCCCGCTTTTCCGGAATACCTCAGGGTTTCATCACATCCGAACAATAATTGGGGTGCAGCAAGTTAAACCTGAACTTTAACGGGGCTCGGAAAGGATTACGCGTCGGGCGGGCGCGGGGAAGAAGGGCTTGGATGCACAGGACCTGGGGCTCGGCCGAGCTAGCCGCACGGCGTCAGCCACATCGCCTGATAAGGCGCCAGGCTGATCGTGCAACGGGCCGTCTCGCCCGTCAGCAAATCCCTGCTCCTCTCTGCAAGACCGGCGCGCTCCAAGTCCACATCCACAGTCCGTCCCGTGACGTTGTGCAACGCTATAACGCTATGCCCGGTCGTCTCATTATGCCTTCGCAACGCAAACACCTCCGATCCCAGGCCTAAGACCACCTGACCGGCGTTCGGATGAAATGCGGTCTGGCTCGCCCGGATATCCAGGAGACGCATGGTTTCGGCAAAGACCTTGTGCCGATGCGTGGACGGATCGGCCAGATCCTGCCGGAGCCGGTGCAGACGAAGCTGCTCGCGGTTGATGCTCCGGGCCTTGCCCGTCCGCTTGACACCCGCCAGATCGTTCCGCGACCCCACGAGACTGTGAATGTAGATGGCCGGAATACCGATCAGGGTCATCACTATGGATTGCGTCAGCATGAATCGGCGGATTTGGATATCCGGCGGTTCATCCGCGCCCGGATCGTTGACGGCGTCAAACCAGTTAAGGTTGAGCTCGTAAACGGACATGGATCCGTCCGCGTTGCGTTTGCCCGTGATGTCCCCGCCATGGTCGAAGGCAAGCTGGATCAGTTCGTTCCGCTGTTCATCCGAGAGGATACCCTCGCTGGGCCGCATGCCTATCCCGTCATGCGTGGCCGTAATGTTCAGGTAGGTCGCGCGCGCGCCCATGCTCCGCAACGTCCCGGCCCACCGCGCAAGGATCGTCGCATCCTCCTTGTGCAGACTCCATAGGATCAGAGGCGGAAGCGTGAAGTTGTAGATGATTTGGGCTTCATCGCCCCGGTTGCCGACATACGTCATATTCTCCTTGTGCGGGACATTGGTTTCGGTCAGCAACAGAACGTGCGGCGCCACCGCCTCGAAAACGTCGTGAAACACCTTGATCAGCTCGTGCGTCTGCGGCAAATGCACGCACGACGTGCCCAACTGCTTCCATAGATAGGGTATGGCGTCGAGCCGGATCACAGAGGCGCCGTTCATCGCATAGAAAAGCAACACATCGACAATCTCGATCAGCGCCCGTAATCGCCACTTGAAGACTTCCCCTGCCCAGAACTGAATCGACCCATGCCTCCCAACTTTCAGTCGGCCTCGATTGGGCCGTCCCAGGCCCAAATGCCGCCGCGCAGGTGACGAACCGAGGGATAGCCCTCATTTTGCCAGACCGTCCGCAACGGACTATGCCTCTCCCGCCTGCACGATGCCGCCTTCGACATGAGCCTTATCGCCTTCGACCGCGACCCCTTTTCTGCTCTTGCTTAGGACGCAATTGTATGGCAAGAAAAGGGGAATCAAAGCGAACGGGTTACGTTATATTCATTGGCTCGAGGAAGACGGGGACAATACGAAACCATGAAACATTCGATATTTCAAATTGATCTTCCACGGCGTCAAGCTGGGCACGTGCATCGTTAACGAAGACACCGACAGCTTCGCTTGCGCCTTCGACCTGGCCGATTAGCGTCCGCTCCGCCATGAGCGGCTTAACCACGCCGTCCTGCCGAAAAACAAGAAATTGGAAGCGTGATATGAACGATACGACCGGTGGTTTTTTGGATTTGGCCGGCCGACGG
>SLMC01000169.1 GCA_007133745.1 Kiritimatiellia bacterium | reverse complement strand
CTTGCCCTCGTCGTATTTCAGATGCGTGTAGTATCGCTCCGCCACCGTCATCCTCCCGGACCGGGTTGCGCAACCGTCAAGAAAACCTACGCCGAATTAGAGCCTGTCCGAAAAGGGGGTGCCAGCGCCAATTGTCATCCCGCATGTCCCGCCGTAGTTTTCTTACGAAGGCGGAAGCTTGCGAGAGATCTCGCCTGCCTGCCGGCAGGCAGGGCGGCACGCCGCGAAACAAAAGGTTTTCGCGAAGCGAGATTCCTCGCAAGCTCGGAATGACAGAATGTGGCAGACCCTTTTCGGATGCTTTCGAACTAGGGCCCGCGCATGAGCGACCCCTTCGGCGCACATTTTTGCAAATCTTGCAGTTAGCTGAAGATGCGAAAAAACGGGAGAAGTGTCAAGCGAGAATGGCGTACGCGTCGGAATTTGTGCTGCCACCGTCCGCCAACCAGTGTGGAAACTGCTGATCAATCCGGCTCGGAAAAAGCCGTAACCCAAAAACTTGTTTGAACAGAAGCAACGAAGGTCATGAAGGTGGAAGAAAGGAATTTCCTCTTATTTCCCCTGAATTACCCTGTGAGCGTTTCAACATAAATTCCAGCGCCATGGCTCGACCATGACGCAAGCGGATGCCAGGCAGGCACAGCAGCAGCCAGTCTTTAGGGAAAAGACGCAGAACAGGCCAGGCGGCTTTGCGTAGCGCTTCCTGAGTATATTTGCGGGCGACATCCGGATTGTTCAGAAGATGCGGCAGCATTTCCGCGGATGGATGCTTGAGAATCCCGGGTATGATCGGCAATGCGACTTGACACCCTGACGGCATTCAACAGGCAACGGTTCCCATGCTTCACGCAAAGATCAAGGTTTGTTTCATGAGCGAATGTTATCCGTATCGTTGGACATGCCCCATTGGAATCATGTTCCATTCAATTTGTCAATCCCGTAAAATCTGTCTTGCGTCGCTTCCGCCGCTATGGCAGGTTGGCGTGGCGTGGCTTTATCGGCCGATTTCAATCCACAAGGAGGAGACAGCATGAAGGTAGGCGTTCTGGGCGGGAGCGGGGTGTACAATATTGAAGGGCTCGAAAACGCGGTCAAGACGGAGGTGGATACGCCGTTCGGCAAGCCGTCCGATTCCATTTTGCAGGGGACATTGAACGGATGCGAGGTTTTCTTTCTGCCGCGTCACGCGCGCGGGCATCGCCTCCTGCCCTCCGAAATCAACCACAAGGCCAACGTGTACGCTTTCAAGGAGCTTGGCGTGGAATGGGTCGTTTCCGTCAGCGCGGTCGGCAGTTTGCGCGAGGAGTTCCGGCCAAGGGACCTTGTCCTGCCGGATCAGTACTACGACCGAACCAAGGGATCGCTCGATCACACGTTTTTCGGGCACGGTCTTGTCGCGCATATCGCCTTCGGCGAGCCGACCTGTTCGGTTCTGCGCGAGCGGATCGCCGAAACGGGCCGAAAAGTTGTTCAGGCCGCCGGTCTGTCGCCCGAGCCGCGCATTCATGTCGGAGGCGTCTATGTCAACATGGAGGGGCCTGCGTTTTCCACAAAAGCCGAATCCAATATCTATCGGCAACTGGGTTGCGACATCATCGGCATGACCAGTTTGCCGGAAGCCAAACTGTGCAGGGAAGCGGAAATATGCTACCAAGCCATGGCCATGGTGACCGATTACGACTGCTGGCGCGAAGAGGAGGAAGCGGTCTCGGTCGACCGCGTGATCGAGCATCTGCTGGCCAATACCGAACTGGCGAAATCCATTCTCAAAGAATTGATTCCTTCGCTCCCCGCGGAACGGAAATGTCCGTGCGTCGATGCCCTGGCCAACGCTCTGATGACCCAGCGCGACATCGTGCCGAAACAAACCATGCAGGATTTGAAACCGATTGTCGGGAGCTATTTCAATTTGGAATAAAGCCTCGCAAAGGATCGGAGACGAGCCCGATGTTGTCCGCCATAGGGAGTGTTCTGCTGGATTTCGTTTATCCCAGAAGTTGTCAAGGGTGCGGTCGGCCGGTCGGGGACCGCACCGGGCATGTTTGCTGGGATTGCATGGCCGCGCTGGAATGGGTGGCGGCGCCGATGTGTCGCATTTGCGGCGATCCCGTTTACGGCAGCGTGGGTCATGAGTACGGTTGTTCTGCGTGCGCCAAGAGCCGCCCCTGGTTTGGCCAGGCACGTTCGGCAGCCCGCTATCGGGGGCCGTTACAGACGATGATGCAGGCGTTCAAGTATGGGGACGGCATCTGCCTGACAAATGATTTTGCCCAGATGCTGCTCGCCTGTGTTCGAACGCATTGGCCGCGCACGCGTTTCGACGCCGTTGCGGCCGTGCCGTTGCATCCGCGCAAACAGCGGGAACGCACGTACAACCAGTCGGGCTTGCTGGCCCGGACGCTGGCGCGACGCATGGAAACCTTGGACATGTCGCGTGTCCTGCGGCGCGTGAAACCGACGATTTCGCAGACGGGCTTGAGCGCTTCGCAGCGGCAAGCCAATGTGCGCAACGCGTTCGATACGTGTCATGCGGATTGGATAGAAGAGCGCGCGTTTCTGCTGGTCGACGATGTGATGACGACCGGCGCGACGGTGAACGCTTGCGCGCGTGAACTCAAAAAGGCCGGGGCACGCGACGTGCATGTCGTGACCGTGGCCAGAGGGTAGGGGCTCGGTAAGACGTGGAACGTAGGGGCCATAGGTTGTCGCTTTGACTCAGTAATGTCCCAACGTTTAAGAGATATGAACGCTTCTCTTGAAAGACTGTATGCCCGGCAACGACATGGCATGAAGCCGGGGCTGGAGGTGGAACAGGCTCTTTTGGCTTGTTTCGACCGTCCTGAACGACGTTACGCCATCGTCCATGTGGGCGGCAGCAACGGCAAAGGGTCCGTTTGCGCGATGCTGGCGGCCATGTTCCAGGCGGTCGGCTTGAAAACCGGTCTGTACACATCGCCTCATCTTGCGCATTTCAACGAGCGCTTTCAGGTCGATGGCGAACCGATTTCCGACCGCGAGTTGTTTCCGCTGATCGAGGAGGTCGAGGCGGCCGCGGCGGATGTTGCGGGGCGGCTCGGCAAGGAGCCCACGTTTTTCGAATGTTCCACTGCGATCGCGTTCGAATGGTTTGCGCGGGCCAAGGTGGATATGGCCGTGATCGAGGTCGGCATGGGCGGACGGCTCGATGCCACGAACGTTGTGGATCCGCTCGTCTCCGTCATTACCGGGGTCAGTCTGGAACATACGGCGTATCTTGGAACCGACATCCCGACCATTGCCCGCGAGAAGGGGGGGATTGTCAAGCCGGGCCGGCCGCTGGTCTGCGGCGAGACCGATCCCGCAGCGCTGGACGTGTTCAGGAACATCTGTCGCGAGTTGAATAGCCCGATCCTTTTGCCGTCCGAGACGGTTTCCGTTCGGCGCAAATCCGTTTCCCTGACGGGCGGGCAAAAACTGACGCTGGCCACGGAGTCGAACGATTACGGGAGCGTAACGCTGCCTTTGCATGGTCGGCATCAGGTTGCCAATTTGGCGATAGCTGTGGCGGCGGCCGAACGGATGATGGAACGGGTCGAGCTTGGCGAGTCGGGCGCGAGCGCGATCGGACGCGGCATCGCCGCCACGGT
>SLMC01000319.1 GCA_007133745.1 Kiritimatiellia bacterium | reverse complement strand
TCAGCGTAGGCATCCGCCGCAAGACCGCCACGCCGTTGGTAGCCGTATCTTCGGTAAACCCGATATTTTCGAGCGGCATGCCGTCCAGCGGCTTCAGGTCGTGCACCGGCGTTCCGCGCAAGTCCAGAAAATGCAGGGGCAGGCCTTTGAGAGGGCCGAGATCCGAGACCTCCGTGTCGTTGATGACAAGGCACCGCAAATTCGTCATGCCGCGAAGCGGCCCCAAATCCGATACCTGCCGGGTGAGGAGGATCAGCGCCTGAATCGGCAAGTCCTGCAGGGGGCTCAGATCGGTTGTCCTGACCGCGTAGAACTTGAACGGGATGTCGCCGATATGCACGTTGCTGACCACATAGGGTACGCCGGCTTCGCGCAGTTTCCGGGAAATGATCAGAACATCGGGCGTTGGGCTGCGCCGGGCCAGAATCAGCGCCGTCGCAAACGCGATGACTAAAAAACCGCCCAGCAACATAAACAGCGAACGTTTCGGGTTCATCTTAGGGTCTTCCTGAAGCAAGCGCCCGCTTTCGGCCTTGACCATTTCCCGATAACGTTCCTTCCCGGCTTTCAACACCTTTTTTTCAGGAGTCCGTCCGATCCGTTCCGGCTTTTTCGGCGAGGGATGCGTTCGCTTGACTTTAAGAGGCGGCTCCGACGTCTTTTTCACCTTGATCGGCGCCTTGGGCGGATCTGTGTTTTTGGAACCATCGGTCATGGCGCTTCTCCTTCAGCAACGGGTTCGCCGGGCAGCAAGCGGACATTCCGTATGACAACGCTTCCCTTCCCGCGCGTATAGATCAGAACATACAGGCTCTTGACATCGGATACATGACCAAGGCGTCTTTGATGCTGCCATTGACTGGCCGCGCTCTTGAACGTGGCCGATCGCAAATCGAAGGCGATATTCTCGTTGAGGCCGGGCTTGACGGGAACGGGCACGCTTTCGTAATAGGTGGAATTGGGGCCGACAATGAAAGCGACTGCGACGCTCAAGGTGTGGCGCATATCGTTCACGACATCGAAAACAACTTGGGATCGGCTCGACACATCCATGTTCATGGTTCGTCCAACCGCTGTTTTATCGCGCGCGCCCCCGAGCATTTCAACCGTCAGACCGCCATCCGCGACACGAAGGGTCGCCGGATTCTCCCAGGCCGCCGTCTTCCATAAAAGCGGCGTGCCGGCCTGAAAATCATCCAGCGTCCATACGGTCGCATCCGGCGGAACTAGCTCGGGGTCCGGATCGACCGGATCAACCGGATCGACCGGATCGGCCACAGGCGCGTCAGCGGGCGGAATCGGGTCGGGTTCTTCATCCGGAACAGGCGGATCGGCCGGGTCCGGCATGGCGTCGTCCGCTTCGTGAACGACGGGCGGCGGCGGCTCGTCGGGTTCGGGCGTCGGGTCGGGCTCGGGCGCCGGGTCGGGCGTTGTCGCGATAACGGCAGGCGCGGACGGCGCCTTTTTTTCCGCAGCGGGCGCCGACCGAACCGCAGCGGGACGAGACAACTCAATGACAGGCTCCGGTTCCGGGGTACGTCGTGTCAGAACCATCGCAGTGGCAACCAACGCGGCTGTAACAACGGGCGTAGCGAAAACCAACGCGATCAGCTTAATCAAAGACCCGCCGTCTTGTCTTTCGCGACTCATGGTTTTTAGCTCCTTCCCGGCGCCCCTTTCGGTTTTTTATTTTCCACCGAATCCATTCGGGGGCTACGGATCGAATCAGATGTCGTTTTCGGATGATATTATTTCAACTACGGAAAGGGTACCGGTTCGATAACTGATTACTGATTACTGATTACATTACGCTAGCAAACCGCCTTTTGCAAGCGAAAATTCCGCCTCAAAAAATGGGCGCATGACTTTGCTTCAGTATCATCCCATAGTGTCTGGAATCATGGAATAGTGGAAGATTGGAGTGTTGGCGTGTTGGCGTGTTGGAAACCCTTGAAAGCCAATGGTCGGCCATTTATCTTGCCTCGGACTTTCGCACAGTGCGTTGCATAATTTCCGAGAGAGGCAATCACCGTTTCCGCTTGCTATCATTGTTCCAACATTCCCCCATTCCATTATTCCATGGGATGACAGTGATTTTGCTTGATTTCGACCGGAATATGCGCTGTTCTTTCGATGACACGCTGTATCGGCCTGAAAAAAGCCGCAACAGAGTTCTCGTGTCTTGAATCCAGCACAGGATGAGGCGCTATGAAATATCAAGGATTGTGCATCGGCATACCCAAAGAGATTATGGAGGGCGAAAACCGCGTTGCGGCAACGCCGACAACGGTGTCGCGCTTCGTCGAAGAGGGCGCTAACGTCGTGGTTCAGGAAGGAGCCGGGCTCGGCGCCTTTATCGAGGACCATGAATATGCGGCGGCTGGCGCCCGCATGGAAGCCGACGTTGAAAAGATCTTTCAAGAGGCCGATATCCTTTTGAAGGTCAAGGAGCCCATGGTCAACGAAACGCTGCGCAAGCATGAAGTCGACCTGATGCATAAGGGACAGGTTCTGGTCACATTTTTGCATCCCGCCAATCCGGGCAATCACGGCATGGTGAACGCGCTCGCCGAAAAAGGCGTTGTCAGCCTGTCGCTGGACAGCATCCCGCGCATATCGCGCGCGCAATCCATGGATGCGCTCACGTCCATGAGCACCATCGCGGGCTACAAGTCCGTCATTTCAGCCAGCGTCATGCTGCCCAAATTCATGCCTATGGTCGGCACGGCCGTGGGTATGATTCAGCCGGCGAAAATCTTCGTGGTCGGCGCAGGGGTAGCGGGCCTGCAGGCGCTGGCGACAGCCAAGCGACTGGGCGCCGTCGTCTATGCGGCCGACGTGAGACCCGAGGCGGCCGAACAGGCCAAAAGCCTGGGAGCGAAAATCGTCGAGACCGGCATTCCGCCGGATCAGGCGGTTGGCGAGGGCGGCTATGCCAAGCACCTTCCCGACCATCTGATTCAAAGCGAGCGCGAAGCCTTTCGCGACATTCTGCGGGATATCGACGTGGTCGTGCTCTCGGCGCTGGTTCCCGGCAGACAGGCGCCGATTCTGGTGACCGAAGCCATGGTCGAAAGCATGCCGCGCGGTTCCATCATCGAGGATATCGCCATTGATCAGGGCGGCAACTGCTCGTTGACCGAACCCGGGAAAGTCATTAAAAAGCATCATGTCATCATCAACGGCACCAAGAACATTCCGGGTTCCGTTCCGGTAACGGCAACCCACATGTTCGCGAAAAACATCATGAATTTCGTCGCGATTCTGGCCAAGGACGGCCGGATCGACTTGGACATGAACGATGAAATCGTCCGCTCGGCCATGGTCACGCTCGATGGCAAGCTGGTGCATGAAGGCGCGTTGGAGGCGATCAAGGCGATGGAGGGGCACGCATGAACATTGGAATCATGTTGACGATATTCGTTGTCGCGACGCTGGCGGGATACAAGCTGATCTCGAACGTGCCGTCCTTGCTGCATACGCCGCTCATGTCCGGGATGAACGCGCTGTCCGGAGTCACCGTGCTCGGCGCGCTCGCGGCCGCGGCCGCGGCGATGCGGACCGGCAGCAAGATTCTGGGCGTGGTCGCCGTGGCGCTGGCCATGATCAATGTCGCGGGCGGGTTCCTGATTACGGACCGGATGCTCAAAATGTTCAAATCGGGGAAGTGAGCGAACTATGACTGTCACGGAAATCGTCGTTTCAACGGCCGTCGTGCTTGCCGTGCTGACAGGCATTCGGCTCTTAAGCTCGCCGAAAACGGCCGTGGCAGGCAATCGGCTGGGCGCCTTGGCCATGCTCGGCGCCATTGTCGCCGTCCTGTTGCGCAACCAGGTCGTCGATGCGCCACTGTTGCTGGCGGGCCTTGTTGCAGGCGGATTAATCGGCATCGCGCTGGCCGCCCGCACCACCATGCTCGGCATTCCCCAGTTGGTGGCGCTGTTCAATGGACTGGGCGGCCTGGCATCCTTCGGCGTCGCGGCCCTGGTTGTCCTGGAACGCGCGCAGGCCCCGACAACCCTGAACATCGCGGCCAGCGGACTAGCCATGATTGTCGGCGGAGCCACGTTCAGCGGCAGCATGATTGCGGCGGCCAAGCTGGCCAGGAAAATGAACCAGCGCCCCATGCTGCTGCCCGGCCATGGCCGCCTATGCGTAGCGCTTTTGATCGTCATGACGACGCTCGCCGTTTCCGGCGCCTTCATGGAGGGCCGCGTATCCTATGCGGCCATGGCCGGCGCGGCAGTGGCGGCCCTGGTTTTCGGCGTCGTGTTCTCCATCAGGATCGGCGGCGCCGACATGCCGGTCACGATCGCGCTGCTTAACGCCCTGTCCGGAATGGCCGCCGCCATATGCGGGTTCGCCGTGGAAAACGAACTCCTGATCGCCATTGGGGCCATCGTCGGGTCGGCCGGCCTCATTCTGACTAAAATCATGTGCCGGGCCATGAACCGATCGCTCCGCGACATTCTGACCGGCGGCACCGCCTGCGCCCCGGCCGCCAAGAGCCCGACCGATAGCGCGGACGAGCCGCCCGCGCCCGAAAGCGCGCCCGAAGAACGCGCCGAACAGACGCCGGAACAAAAGATCGAAACGGCCGCCACCCTGATTCGCGACGCGAAAAGCGTTATGGTGGTTCCCGGCTACGGTATGGCGCTGTCTCAGGCTCAAACGGAAGTCAAGCGTCTCTTCGACCGTTTGAGCGCGCAAGACACGGACGTCAAGTTCGCTATTCATCCCGTGGCCGGCAGAATGCCCGGCCACATGAACGTGCTGCTTGCGGAAGTGGATATCCCCTACGACCGTCTCATGGAACTCGAAGATGTCAATCCGCTGTTCGCCGACATCGATGCGGTTCTGGTTGTCGGCGCCTGCGATGTTGTCAATCCCGCCGCGATTTCCGCCGAAGGAACACCCATTTACGGCATGCCCATTCTGCATGTGCACGAAGCGAAAAACACGATCGTATGCAACCTCGACGCCAAACCCGGCTATTCGGGCGTCGACAATCCGCTCTACGAAAACAACAACGTCGTTAAGCTTTGGGGCAATGCGGCGGAAACCCTCGCCGCCCTCATCGATAAGCTGTCATAAACACGGCTGAACCACGAAGCTTTTTGAACAGAAGGCAACAAAGAAAAGTTTAACCACGGAGGGCCCGGAGACACGGAGCTTTTTTACCACTGAAAACGCGGAAAGCACGGAAGGGGAATGTAGAACGTGGGTTCGTAGGTTCGTGCGTTGGTGCGTCCGTGTGTTGGTGAAGGAAGGCAGAAAGGCATGACCGGAGGGAATCGTCAACCGTTCTCGTCGCACGCTATCGTCCACCGGAAAGAACGAAGAGTCGGTTGACGAGAGCGGGCGACGAGAACGGTTGACGAGTGGGGTGCGGAAGAAGGGATGAAGGATGAAACCTGGGCAGGCGGAAAACCGAGAGAGTGCGTCCATCCGCAAGCTGCGCATGCTGGAGGATGAATTCGTGGAGCGACTCGGCTCTTGACCGGGCATAGCTTTAGCGACGCCTGTTCCCGAATCGGACATGCCGACCTCTGGAATAAAGGACAATGGATGCGATGCTGAACTTTCTGGAACAACTCGACCACAGACTCTTTTTCATGATCAATACCGGACTGGGCCGGCACCGGCTCGATCCCGTTTTCGGCGATCTGTCCACGCTGGGCGGCTGGACCATCGCCTTCGTAACGCTGGCCGCGCTGGCCGCCGACGGACGGCGCGTTCTGGTTCGACATCTGATCGTGCTGTCCGTAGCCATCGCGGTTTTCGCACCGGTCAACAGAGCCTTGAAAACATCCTTTTCGCGGTCGCGTCCCGCTCGCGCCTTCGCGGAGCAAATCGAACGCGATCCCGAGTCCGTGCGTTTCGTTACGCGCGAAGACCTCTCGCGCAACGCCTTTCCGTCCGGGCATTCGGCCTTCGCGTTTTTCATCATGCACTATCTGGCCCTGGCCAAGCGGCCATATCGCTTCGCGGCCTGGACTCTGGCCGCCTTGGCGGCCTTTTCGCGCGTCTATGTCGGCGTGCATTTTCCTTTCGACTGCCTGGCCGGCGCGCTGATCGGCATCCTGGGCGGCTGGCTCGCCTGGCAAGCCTACCGCCGCGTTTTCGAGCGAGCGGAGCCGGCAACCGAAACCGAAAAACATGTTTAAACAGAAGACAACGAAGATAATGAAGGCAGAAGAAAAGAAAGCCCGCTAATCACGCGAATGGACGCGAATGAAGAAGAGTTTTTTACCACGGAAAACACGGAAAGTTTTGAACAGAAGGCAACGAAGACAATGAAGGCAGAGGTGTAGAAAGCCCGCTAATCATGACAAAAAAACCGTTTAAAAGCATTTTTTCGGTTGACGGCCTCTCGAATCTGGTCCGCCGGTGCGGCGGCGAGCGCCGCTTTTTCTGGCTGGTCCTGGCGATTGTCGCTGTCGCGCGCCTGCTGTTGGCCGGCCGATTCGGCTTGAGCACGGACGAATCGCATTACGTCATGTACGCCCGACACCTGGCTTGGGGCTATTTCGATCATCCGCCCATGGTTGCGTTTCTGGGCGCGCTGACCTCGGTTCTCGGCGATCACGCCTTTTTCTACCGGCTGGGTCCGATTCTCTGTTCGCTGTTGGCCTTGGCGGTGTTGCGGAGTCTGGCCCGGACGCTTTATGCCGACGAGCGCATGGCGCCGTTGACGCTGATCCTGTTCCTGCTCTTGCCCGTGCATTTTTTGCTTGGCATCGCGCTGCTGCCGGACGCCACGTTGAACCTGTTCTGGTGCGCGGGTTTGTGGACGGCCTGGCAGGCGTTCGAAACGCGACGCTGGACCTGGTGGCTGCTGACCGGCGCGCTTTTCGGCGGCATGCTGCTCAGCAAGTATCACGGCGCGCTTTTTCCGATAGTCCTGTTCGCGTATGCGATTTCGGGCCGGGAAACGCGGTCGTGGCTCTGGAGTCCCAAGCCCTATGCCGCCGGACTGGTCGGACTCCTGTTTTTTTCGCCCAACATCCTGTGGAACGCGCGCAACGGATGGATATCCTATCTGTACCAGTTGGGGCACGGCGGCGGGCGCGGCGTGTTCGAAATCGAAAACTTGCTCGAGGCGATAGGCGGACAATTGGCGGCGGGCTCGCCGGTTCTCTTCGTCATGCTGGCCATAGCGACTGTGGCCGTTGTCAGCAAACTGCCCCGCGCCGAAAAGGCCAACCGTTTCGCCTTGTGCGCCAGCCTTCCGGTATTTGCGTTCTTTATTCTGATCGGGCTGTTCGGCAAGATGCTACCCCACTGGCCGGCCGTGGGCTGGTTCGGCGGCGCGCTGCTGCTGGCCGCCGCGCTGATCCGCGCCGAAACCCTGGACAGCGCCAACACAATGCGCTGGCGCCGCTGGGCGCGGGGTGGCGTTGTCACCGCCCTGGTCCTGAACGGATTGATGATCGCCGTGATCACCCTGCCTATCCTTCCGCCCCTCTATCGCGGCGCGCGCGCCGTCAGCCTGAAACTGCACGAGCGAATTCCCGCCATCCGGCCCATGCCGGAATATCAATCCAAATTCGATATCACCAACGATCTCTACGGCTGGGACGAAGCCGCGCGCCAGGTCGAAGCGCTGCGCGCAGCCATGCCGAATCCCGACCGTACCTTCGTGTTTTGCCATCGGTTCTACCTGACCAGTCTGATCGGCGCCCGCATGCCGCCCGATACCGTTCTCACCTCGCTGGGACATCGGCAAAACCAGTACCGCTTGTGGTTCGATCCGGCAACGCATCAGGGTTGGGACGCCTTGTTTGTCGACTATCATGCGCGCTGGCATCAGGGGCCGGAACGCTATCGGGACCGCTTCGACCGACTCGCCGCCGATCCGCCCTCCCGCCTTGAAATCCAGCGCCGCGGCGAAACCGTGCACGTGTTCGACGTGTATCGCTACTACGGGTATAAGGGCGAGATCGAGTCACGATAGCCGCCGTTGCGTGCGAACCAGACAGGCCTAGGCATGAATATTGTTGCCGACGACCGGGAAAGACAGAGCGAGATTCTGGAGCGAGAAGTTTCACAATGCCCGCAGGCGAGAGGACGAGGGAGACCGTCATGGGTAAAATCAGGAGCAGCGGCGGTTACCGGGACTTGCGTACGTTTCAAATAACCACAGTGATCTACGACGCCACGTATTGGTTTTGCGAACGTTTTGTGGATTCGCGTTCGCGCACGGTGGACCAGATGATGCAGGCGGCGCGCAGCGGGCGCCAGAATATCGCCGAGGGTAGCCGCGCCTCGGCAACATCGTCGCAGACCGAGCTGCGTCTTGTCAACGTGGCGCGCGCCAGCTTGGAGGAGCTATTGCTCGATTTCGAGGATTATCTGCGCCATCGCCGTCTGCCGCAATGGCATCCCGACAGCCGCGAGGCTATGGCCGTACGGCATGTTGGACAACAAGCCCGAAATGATCGGACTGATCGGACTGATCAGTCGGATCATCCCGAACAGGCCGTTTCTCGCCTGGCGGATGACCGGCGCTATGCCCTGTACGCCCAGTGGCTGAACCATACCGAAGCCGGCGTGCGCGCCAATGCGCTCATTTGCTTGATCCATCAGGCCAACTATCTGCTCGACAGGCAAATCGAGGCGCTGGAAACCCAGTTTATCGGCGAAGGCGGTTATAGCGAAAAACTGGCCGCTGCCCGAATGGCCGAACGTTCGCGCCAACGAAATCATCCGTCGGATCGGACTGATCGGACCGATCAGTCCCGTCACATTCCTGATTGCCCTCAGTGTGCCAAGCCCATGGCCTTGCGTACGGCCAAAAGCGGAAAGAATGCCGGCAAGCAATTCTGGGGCTGTACCGGCTACCCCGACTGCAAGGGCGTCGTCCGGCTGTAACAGTCTTGACTCAAGGAATGGGGGACAAACTATTCATCGTCCAAGGAATTCAGGGAAATATCTTTTTGTGATTGTCGGCGAATAATGGGGTTCAGGAAGAAAGGCAAGATTTCAGCGATTCGCCTTGGGGCTCCCGTTCCCGCGACGCTCGCCTTCGCCGCAAGGGCTTTCGCCTTCGCAAAGAAGCTACGGCGGGACAAGATGGGCGGACACGCAAGGTCGCGGGGGACGGCGTCATAATGCGAATAGCCGAAGCCTTGCCCCAACAGCTTGACGCTGGAGTCTCTTCAGGCCGTGTTTGCCTATGCGGGCGAGTGCATGAGCGAGGAAGCGCTTTACGATCTACCCGAACTTGACAACAAGCGACTATTTTGCCACTTAATGCCTTAACTACGCCGGCCTGCCGAAAAGAACAAGACATAGGAGGCGTGATTGTTTGTGAGTGTGCGGGTGAAAATTCACATACTCCCAAACCCACATACCCGCACACTTGGGTTGCGGGCGACAGTCCGCCTTAAGCTTGGCGTCTAGAGAAGTTGTAATTGTGCAAGGGAGGTCTCGCGCATGCATGAATCCATTCTTTACCGACAACGCATGTCTGCGGGCCGGACGTTGACGGCCATGATCCTGCTGCTGGCGGGTCGGGTGGCAACGCCGGACGCGCAGGCGCATGGTGTACACGCCGAACGCATCGAAGGCGGCCAGGGGCTGCGGGTTGTTTTCGAAGACGGCGCCCCCATGGCGGGCGCCAAGGTCAAGGTGTTCGCGCCCGACGCGCCCGAAAAGCCTTGGCAGGAAGGCATGACCGATCAGGACGGCCGATTCCTTTTCTTTCCCTCCAAAACAGGCGTCTGGCGCATGGTCGTCGACGACGGCATGGGCCATGCTGTCGCTCGCGAGGTCGACATCGACGAACACGGGCATGCCCATATGGACGACGACCATCACCACCATCATCATCACGGGCCGTCCGCCATTATTGCGGGATTGGGCTTCATCTTCGGGATTTTCGGACTGTGGGCGCTGTTCCGGCGGCGGCCTGCTCGGCCTCAAGCATAGTTCAAGGGTATCATGCATATTAGCGATGGTATTTTATCGACTCCGATCCTGATCGGCGGAGCGTGTGTGGCGGCAGCGGGGGTCGCTCAAGGCTTGCGTAAGATCGAGGACAACGACATTCCGAAAACGGCCCTGCTGACCGCCGCCTTCTTCGTGGCGTCCCTAGTCCATGTCCGCATTGGCCCCACAAGCGCGCATTTGATTCTGAACGGCATGGCCGGCATTTTACTGGGTTGGGCGGCGTTTCCCGCCTTGCTGATCGGGCTGCTCTTTCAGGCCCTGCTGTTCGGCCACGGCGGCATTTCCGTATTGGGGGTCAATACGGTCGCGATCGCCGTGCCAGCCGTCGGTGCGGGACTGATGTTCCGACGCATGGTCCATCGCGAAACTTCGCCGCGTCGCATTGCGCTCATGGCCGGACTGGGCGCGGGACTGTGCATCGCGGCCACAGCCCTGTTCAGCGCCGCCGTTTTGGCGTTGTCCGGTCGCGCATGGCTGCGCACCGCCTGGGTCCTGCTGGTCGCCCATGTGTTTGTCATGGCGGGCGAAGCGGTTCTCGCCTATTTCATCGCCGCCTACCTGTTGCGCGTTCGCCCCGCCCTTCTTTTGGGGCGACCTCTAGCGGCTTAACCGTGGATTGAAGGATCGCAGGCATGATTGGCCAGCCAGACCAAACCCGATTCAGGTTCAAACCGGACCCCCGCGCCCTGATCCTGGGTGTCGGGCTCTGGACAATTCTGTTCGTCCTGATGCAAACGCCACGCGCGCTCGCGCTGGCCGGCGGGCTGGCATTGATTTTGGCCAAAGCGGTTGGCGCGTCCTGGCGCACTCTGATTCGGCGCATGGCGGCGCTTAATGCGCTGCTGATTTTTCTGCTGCCCCTGATGGCCGTGGAGTCGTTCGCTCTCTCGGCCTGGCCTTGGCGTCTAGCGCCGGACCGCTTGATTCTGTTCGCGGCCGTGGCGCTGCGGGCCAATGCCATTCTGATTCTGGCGCAAGGACTCGTCGGCGCCATGGATATGGCGACGCTGGGCCATGCTCTGGTTCATTTGCGCTGTCCGCCCAAACTGGCGCATTTGATCGTATTCTCCGCCCGCTACTTGGATTTGCTGCGGCACGAATGGAACCGCCTGTACCGGGCCGCGCGCATGCGCGGATTCCGAATGAGCATCGGCCTGCGGACATGGCGCGTGCTCGGCGCGCTGGTCGGAGGCTTGCTCCTGCGCAGTCTCGACCGGGCCGAACGCGTGCTGTACGCCATGAAGTGCCGCGGGTATCAGGGCCGCTTCTTTATGCTGCACCACTTTCGCTATACCGCCGCAGACGCGGTCTTCGTCTTGACACTGGCCCTCGCCGGCGGCATAGTCATTTGGCTTGATCGCATGTAGCGCTTTTCGATTCCCATGCACGCTAAGGTCGCAAAGAACACATGGAAACTCTATTCGCCTTGACCAATGTCGATTTTGCGTACGGCCCGGACCGGCCAACGCTTAGCGGGATCAGCATGACGCTGGATGCCAACGACCGCGTGGCCCTGACCGGGAACAACGGATCGGGGAAAACCACGTTGCTGCATGCGCTTGTCGGCCTGAACAAGCCGCAACAGGGCGAAATCCACGCTTTCGGACGACAGAGAAGAACCGAAAAGGATTTTTACGAGGTTCGGCTCAGGGCCGGCCTGCTCTTCGAGGATTCCGACGATCAGTTGTTCTGCGCCACCGTCGCCGAAGATGTGGCGTTCGGCCCGTTCAATCTGGGCTGGCCGCGCGAGCGCGTGGCTGCAGCCGTCGATTCGACCCTGGCTCGACTGGGCCTCTCGCATAGCCGGGATCTGTCCGCCGCCGAGTTGTCGCACGGCGAAAAACGCATGGCCGCGCTGGCCACCCTGCTGGCCATGAACCCTGCCGCCCTGTTGCTCGACGAACCCACCAACGGCATGGATCAGGCGCATATCGACGTACTGATCCAAACACTGCAGGATACGGAGGCCGCCCTGCTGATCGCCTCCCACGACCACGCCTTTCTGAAGCGAATCGCCCGCCGCTCCCTGCGCCTCGAAAACGGACGCATCGCCTCATAGCGCCTTAATCTGACGCAGGCGCTTAGACTTCGACATCGTCTTCAAAGCCCCAAAGGCCCTGACTCCACAACAGTTCGCGACCGAGCCGGCGCAAGGCCTCTTGTCGATCCGGCGCCGCCTGCGCGGAATTGTCCGCTGGCTCGGCAGGGTCTTCGAGCAACGCCATCACGGCATGGATGCGGCGCAGACTATGGTCCGTGTCGCCGTTTCGCATGGCCAGCCAGCCGAACAGCAAGATCGCGGATGCGGCCAGCGCCCAGGCCGCGCGCCAGCCCGCGCGGGAAAAACGAACCATTGGACGCCGATCGGCCCGCTCGCGAATCCGCTCGCGGATCGCATCCAATGCGGCTTGTCCCGGTTCCGGCGGCGCCAACGCGACAGCGGCCCGTTGCGTCAGACGATCGGCTTCCTCGCGGTAGGCCCGACACGTCGCGCACGACAGCACATGGCGTTCCAGCCGCTTCAATCCGGAAATTCCAAGCTCGCCGGCCTGCGCCAGCAGAATTCGACGTTGTGCTTCCCGACAGGTCATGATGCCTTCGCCTCCCCATCGTATTCGGCCAGATCACGACGCAGCTTGTCCAGCGCGTACTGCATCCGGGCCAAAGCCGTGTTAATGCTCACCCCTTGAATTTTCGCGATCGCCTTGAACGAAACGTTCCCCTGCACGCGCAGCATAAACACCTCGCGCTGCTCGTCCGGCAAGCGGGCCGCCGCCGCGTGCAGCGCCGCCGAAAAATCGCTGCGCTCCAAATGGCCCAGCGGGCCCGGATCCCGATCATCCGTCGGCGTATGCATCGGCCGGCCATCGCCCCGTTCCTCGTCCAAACTGAAGTCCGGTCGCCGCCGACGCGCCCGATCGATCATCAGGTTCCGGGCAATGCGGACCAGCCACCCGAAAAAATTGTCGGGCCGATATCCGGCCAGCTTGCTCAGCGCCCGAAACCAGGTTTCCTGAAAGACCTCGTCCGCATCCTCCGGCCACCCGGTTTTGCGCCATATGAAAGCGTACAGCGGACGACGGTATTTCTCCACCAGCGCGTCCATCGCCTCGACATCGCCCCTCTGATAGCGCGCAACGCATGCCCAATCCGAATCGCTCATAAGGCGCAACCTGCTCCTTCTTCCACGTATAACGACACTTAAGCCCTTTTTATTGCCGGCCCTCCCGAGTTTTCGCAATGAAACAATGTCGCCTTTCCAGACCCGATGACCCGCCTACGCAAAGCCTTCCTCCTTCGCCCTACGGGCTACGGCGGACAAGACGGCGCGGCAAGCCACGGTGACCCGATGACACGCGGGCCTATGGACGCCGGACTATTCACTGCCAAACGGATATTCAGTCTCTACTGCCGCGCCACCAACGCACGAACCCACGAACGCACGTTCTACATTCCCCTTCCGCGTCTTCCGCGTTTTCCGTGGTAAAAAAGCTCCGTGTCTCCGTGCCTCCGTGGTTAACCTTTTCTTTGTTACCTTCGTTGCCTTCAGTTCAAAACTCTTCTTTTCGCGTATTTTCGCGTATTTCGTAGTTCCAACCCTTTTCCGTGTGTTCCGCGTTTTCCGTGGTAGAAAACTCTTCATTTTTT
>SLMC01000301.1 GCA_007133745.1 Kiritimatiellia bacterium | reverse complement strand
TACTCGTACACATACTCGTACACCCCTATCTCTTATCCCCTCTTTCTCGTCCGGATTACGGAGATTCGCGTGTACGAGTAGGTGTAAGAGTACGTGTTCCTTCGGCTTTGCCCGACTTCTTGCCATCCGACCCTTTTCGGATACCGTCTAACTATTATCCCCTTGCGATATTCTCCATACATCATTATTCGTGCCAAATGGACGTTTTTTTGTCAAGATATAACCCATTTAACTCGTATCCAATTCACAAAAAAGCACTTGCCATAAAAAAAAATTTCCTGAACATTCCTCGCCAACGGGAAGAGATGGCCAGTTTTTGGCCGATGAAAGATTATTGGCCTTGCCGGGGATGGCGCTTAGTTACAGACAAACCTGATCTCGTCGGAAAAACAAGTGGGAGCAGCACATCTATCGCTACACCAACAACGTGTCGCCGTACTCGTCAACCGTTCCTAAGGCGAATAGAGCGCATCAGGGACGGTTGTACGGCCATAATGCGAATTGCCGACGTATGAGGTCTTGACTTCGTTGCCCGCAAATACTTAATTTCATGCTGGCTATGACTGTTGCAACGCATAGAACTGTCCATGGCAGGCTTTGGCCTGCCGTGCTAACGTTCGGGGCCGTGTGCCAGATCGCCCAGATACTGCTGTTGCGGGAATTCCTGACGGTGTTTCATGGCAGCGAGCTGTCGATTGGTCTGGTTCTGGGCGCTTGGCTGGTCTGGATCGGCATCGGCAGTCGACTGGGCGCCGTCTGGTCGGATCGGCATCGGCGTCCGCTGACGTGGCTTGCGCTTGGGGCGGCGCTCCAGATTCCTGTCCTGCCGGGGACCATCGCGCTTGTTCGGATGTCGCGCCTGTTTTTCGACGCGGCGCCCGGCGCTCACCTCTCGTTGCCGGACATGGCCTTGGCATCGCTGCTGTTGCCCGCGCCAGCCTGTTTGCTGTTCGGGGCGCAATTCGTTTGGCTATCCAGAATCTGGCGCGAGAACGACGGCGCCGCCGACACGTCGGGCGCCGGCAAGACCTACGCGAGCGAAGCGGCCGGCAACATGTTGGGCGGCATCCTCTTCACGTTTGTTCTGGTGCATGGCTTGAACCCGATCGAATCGGCCGTTTTGGCCGGTGTTGCCATGCTCGTCGTCTTTCTGCTTGCGCTTCGGATTCCGTGCCGGTATCGGCGGGCGCTTTGGGGAGTGCCCGTTTTGGCGGTGGCAGCTTTTCCTTTTCTCGGGGCCGCGGACGATGGAGCGTACCGCGTGCAGTGGCGCCAATTCCTGCCGCGTCATCGGCTGGTCGAAACGCGTCCGTCCAGACACGGCGTCATTGCCGTGTCGCAACAGGGCGATCAGGTCAGCTTCTTTCAAAGCGGCCACTTGGTGTTTACGGCGGCCGGGCCCGATACGCCGGAACCCGGTTTGGAAGACCAGGAGGCCGCCGCCATGGCGCATGTCGCCATGGCGCAGCATGCGCGGCCGCGCCGCATATTGCTGATCGGGGGCGGCTTGCGCGGAACGCTCGGCGAGATGATCAAGTATCCGGTCGAGCGTATCGACTATGTCGAACTGGACCGGGCCTTGACCGATACGGCCCGTCCGTATCTGCCGCGGTCCACGCTGGAGACGCTGGCCGATCCGCGCGTTCGTTTGATTCATGCCGACGGACGACTGTACACGAAAACGACGCGCGAGACATACGATCTGATTGTCGTGGATGTGCCCGATCCGGCGACGGCGGCTCTGAACCGATTCTACACCCGCGAGTTTTTCGGCGAAGCCAAGGCCCGGCTTCATCCCGACGGCGCGCTGGTGATCGGAGCGGTGTCCACCCCGGATCTCAGGGGCATGGCGATCGCCCACCGCAACGCCACGCTGTATCACACCGTGCGCAGCGTGTTCCCGCGCGTACGGGTCGGAGGCCGGCAGTTCATGATTTTCGCATGCAGTCGCGACTCGGGCGCCCTTTCGGTTGATCCGGCCGAATTGAGCAAGCGGTATCGGGAGCGGGGAATCGAGTCTGAAGGATTCTCCGAACGTCAGTTCGACATTCTGCTGCGTGAACCCCAGTTGTCGAGGGTCAACTGGATTGTGCGCCGTCATGGCCGTTCCGCGGACGCCTATCGGCAAAGCCCCGCCGCTCCGCCGCTTGCACCCGGCTCGCTGGCGGACATCGAGCGCGCGGAATCGACCTGGCCGCCGGTCGCGTCGCGCCGTTTCGTCAATACGGATTTCAGACCGATCGCCACCTATTATACCCTTATGTTCTGGGACGATTTGGCGGGAGGCGACCGCGTCAACCTGTTTCGGGGCCCGCTCCGCGTCGAACCGACATGGATTCTGCCGCCGCTGGGCCTCGCGCTGGCCATTGCCTTGGTCTTGCGTCTGCGGGCGCGACGCAACGGACGCGACGGCGCGGTCCGGCGGTTTGCCGTGCTGTTCGCCGTTTTCACGACCGGCCTCTCGACCATGGCGCTGCAAATAGCCTTGATATTCGCCTTTCAAAGCGTCTATGGTTTCGTATACGAAATGATCGGAATGATCGTCGCCGTTTTTATGGGCGGGCTGGCGTTGGGCGCCTGGGCCGTTCAGCGCAAGGTGGCCGACAAAACGAATGTGCGAATGCTGGCGTCCGTGCAGGGGGCCATTGCGCTGTTGGCCGTGCTGATAGCCGCAGCGCTGCCGCGCGTGGCCATGACGCCGGCGCCGACGCTGGTGCTGGCCGTGTTTTTCGGATTGACCTTCATGGCGGGTTTGATCAACGGCGTGGACTTTCCGCTGGCGACGGCCTGTTGTCTGGCCTTGAACCGGCCGGCGGAACAATCGACGGCCGTCGTGTACGGCATGGAATTGTTCGGCGCCTGTCTCGGCGCCATACTGGCCGGGGTGGTTGTGGCGCCGGTTCTGGGCATTGTGGCTTGTTGTTTGCTTGCCGCCGCCGTTAACGGCATGGCGTGCGTCATACTGGCAATCAGTCGTGGCGGCGCGCACTGAAAGAGGGAGGGCTATGAACAGACGCGATTTTCTCAAGGCGGGAACCTGCGGGGCACTGGGATTGGCAGGCTTTGGCTGCGGCCGGACTTCGAGGAACAATGCGGAACCAGACGTGCCGGAAGGGGCTGTACGCTCGCCCTGGTTTCGTTCGGAGGGAGGCGGCCGGGTCCAATGCACGCTATGTCCCAAGCGCTGCGTTTTGGCCGAAGGCGAACGGGCGCCCTGTCGCGTACGGGTCAATCGCGGGGGTGTCCTCTACAGTTTGGCCTATGCCAATCCCGCGCTGGTGCAGGAGGATGTGATCGAACGCACACCGCTCTTTCACGTGCTGCCGGGCAGCCGCGTGTTGTCGATCGCCACGCCCGGCTGCAACCTCGCCTGCCGGTTCTGCGAGGTATGGGATATGGCGCTGGTTCCCCCGGAAGACGTGCCTGTCTACGACATGCCGCCCGACGCCGTGATCGCCCACGCGCAGGAGCCCCAAGTGCGTTCCGTCAGCTACGGGTTCGGCGAGCCGACGGTTTTTTACGAATACATGGCGACTGTGGCGAAGCGCGCCCGGCAAGCGAACTTGTTGAATCTGATGCATTCGGCCGGTTACATCGAGCCAAAGCCGCTGCAAGCCATACTTGGCTCGATGGATGCCGTG
>SLMC01000268.1 GCA_007133745.1 Kiritimatiellia bacterium | reverse complement strand
CCTTTTTTCCGTGTATTCCGCGTTTTCCGTGGTAGAAAAAACCTCGCTTCGCGCGGAGGGCAACATGCGTCGCTAAAGCTATGCATGTCAAGAGCCGAGCCGCTCCACGAACGCACCAACGCACGAACATACGACCGCACGTTTCACGTTCTACGCTCCGTCTTCTACGCTCGTCTCCGTCTCTCTAGCGGTGTCCGCCGCGTCGGTTTCGATATAGGTGCGCGCGGTATCGATCGCGGTCCCGATATCGGCCGGGTTCGGGCGATAGGCGGCGAATTTCACCAAATCGGCCGCTTCCAGAAACAGTTTCAGTTTGGCCAGCGCCGGGGGACTGAAGTTCGGAGAACGGCTGGCGGCATCCAGAAATTCCTGCGTCGTCTGTTCCGGGGCTCTGACCTTGTGGGCGCGTTCTATGTAGCGGCGCACGACGAGGGTCAGCGCCAGGTAGAATTCCTTGACGAGGCCTTGTTCGACCAGTTTTTTGGCGAGCAGGTCGGCCAGTTCCTTGAGAGCGCGCTCGCGGGGCGCCATGCGCCATACCCGAATGGCCTGTTCGGCTTTTCTTGCCAGACGTGTCAGCAGGAACGCGAGGATCGCAAGGGCCAGGGCGATCAAGCCGTAGAGCGCCCAGGTTTTGGGGCCGGGCCATATCCGTACGGGGTCGAACGTGTCGACAATGCCGTCCGCGGAACCGGGCGGCTTGTCGAATGCGAAGACAACGGGTCGGGTGGCAAACCAGTCGGACACGGGCGGTTCCTGATTGCGGTCGGTGTAATGCACGGGGAAAGGCGCCAGCCTGTATTCCTCGGCGACCACAGGGGTCAGCAGGCATTGCCGTTCCCGCGTGATTTTCCCGGTGTGCGATACCGGTTCGCGTTCGATAACCCTGCGCTGCTCGAATCCCTGAAGCCGATCGGCGATCGAGGCGGGCAAGGACGCCTCGACGTTTTCGGGGGTTACGATCTTGATGGACAGCAGCATGTCCCGATCCAATGCGACCGATTTCGGGCGGGCCGACACGACGATTTCAACGGGCCCTCGGCCGAAAGTTTCGGTCCGAACGTCCGCCACCGCGCGCGAGCCGGCCAGGGCGGCCGCCACAACGAGCGTCAAGCTGTAGAGTTCTGTTCTCATCGGTCGTCACCGTCTTCCGGTTCGGTTTTCTCTTTGCCGGAACAGGCGCAGGATATCGTCGGCGATCGGTCGGTCGGTGGAGAGAAACACGCTGTCGATTCCGTATTTTCTGAAATTGGCTTTGAGCGAAGCTTCCGCAGCCGAGGCCTGTTCGCGAAAAGCGGCGCGCAGTTCGGCCGAACCGGTGTCCGTCCAGAACAGCGCGCCGGTTTCGGGGTCCTGGATTTCGAGGAGGCCGGCGTCGGGCAGTTCGCGTTCGCGCGGGTCCGACACGGGACAGCAGATCACATCGTGCTTGCGCGCGGTTACGCGCAGCTCTTTCAGGTATGCGTCGTCCATGAAATCGGAGATCAGGAAGACGACGGCCTTCTTTTTCTGGATTCGGTTCAAAAAGCGCAGGGCGCCGGCGATGTCGGTGCCGCGCCGGGTTTCGCCGGCGGCGAGCACCTCGCGCACCAGCCGCATGACGGATGTGCGGCCTTTACGCGGGCGGATGCACAGGTCGATCCGGTCGCTGAACAGGATCAGGCCGACCTTGTCCTGGTTGCGGATGGCGGACAAGGCGAGCAGGCAGGCCAGTTCGGCCGCCAGTTCGGACTTGGACCGCGTTTGGGAGCCGAAACATTGAGAGCCTGAAATGTCGACAACGAAAAGGACGGTCAGTTCGCGTTCTTCGGCATAGCGCTTGACGAAAGGATGGCCCATGCGGGCGGTGACGTTCCAGTCGATGGTGCGAATGTCGTCGCCGGAACTGTACTCGCGGACTTCGTCGAACTCGATGCCCTGGCCTTTGAAAACGGAGTGATATTCGCCGGACAGCCGCTCGTCGACCAGCCGGCTGGTCAGAATCCGGATGCGGCCGACCTGTTTCATTAGCGCAGCGGTATCGATCATGATGTTCTCTCAGTGCCGGCTCGAACCGTATGGAATCATGGAATATTGGAAAACTGGAATGTGTTGACAGTGACCGGCTATCCCGTTGATTTGCGTTTGCCTTCCGCTCAGTGCATTGCGGGCTTTACGACAGAGGAAAGCCCGTTTCGGCTTGCTATCGTTATTCCAACTCTCCATCATTCCATTATTCCTTGAGGTGACAGCGGCGTCCGTTTCCGGTTTGCACTCGGCGCCTGCCTTACGGCACCGGGATTTCGTTGAGGATGCGGTCGATCACGGCTTCGCTGGATATCTCTTCGGCTTCGGCTTCGTAGGTGAGGATGATGCGGTGACGCAGCACGTCGCGCGCGATTTCCTTGACGTCTTGCGGCGTGGCATAGGCGCGGCCCTGCAGCATGGCGTGGGCGCGCGCGGCAAGGTTCAGGTACAGGGTCGCGCGCGGCGAAGCCCCGTATTCGATCTGGTGGGCGATCGGCAGCTTGTACTGTTCCGGGTCGCGGGTGGCGAAGACGATATCCAGAATGTAGTCGCCGACTTTTTCGTCGCAATAGACCTGATCCAGCACGTCGCGCAGCGCGAAAATGCGTTCGGCGGACATGACCGGTTCGATGCGGATGTCCTGCTTGCGGGTGAACCGGTTCATGATGCGCCGTTCGTCGTCTTTAGAGGGATGGGTTATCTTGCATTTCAGCATGAAACGGTCCACCTGCGCCTCGGGCAGGGGGTAGGTGCCTTCCTGTTCGATCGGGTTCTGGGTGGCCATCACCATGAACGGTTCGGGCAGGGGATAGGTGTCGGAGCCGAGCGTGACCTGATGTTCCTGCATGGCTTCAAGCAGGGCGGACTGGACTTTCGCCGGCGCGCGGTTGATTTCGTCGGCCAGCAGCAGATTGGTGAAGACCGGCCCCTTCTTGGCATGGAATCCGCCTTCCTTCGGGTTGTAGATCATGGTGCCCACGACGTCGGCCGGCAGCAGGTCCGGCGTGAAGGAAATGCGTTGGTATTGAATGCCGAGCGCCTGGGCCAGAGTCTTGACGGCCGTGGTTTTGGCCAGGCCGGGCACGCCCTCGAGCAGGATATGTCCCCCCGTGATCAGCGCGATCATCATGCGGTCGAGCAATTTTTCCTGGCCGACAAGCACCCGGTTGATTTCCTGCCGCAATTTCTCGATGCCACGGGCCTGTTCCCCGACCAAGTCGGTAATTTTCGCGATATCCGTCGTCATGTCTACATCCCTCCTTTTGGTATGCTAACGAACACTAGCCGCGAATTGTTTGAAATACAATGAAAAAAATGAGGCGCAGTCGTTCCATTGAAGAGTGGAATGATGGAAGGCTGGAAGACTGGGCGCCAAAGACGCGACTTACAGGCTGCCTTGACAAATCCGATCAAGCCATTACATTTGTGGCCGTTTAACGAGAAGACAGAAAGATTAGACGTGAAGAATACTCGGGACGACAGTTGCTTGTTTTCACTGGATCAGCGAGGGGATCGCGTCTTGTGCCGCATTCCTTTTCCGGGGTTGATGGCATCGGGTCGAACCCGGCTTTCCGGCACAAGGCGAAACGCGTTGTCCGAAACGGCTGTGTCCCGTGCGGGTGCGCCCGTATCATT
>SLMC01000160.1 GCA_007133745.1 Kiritimatiellia bacterium | reverse complement strand
GGCTTTGTTGCATAACCCCTTTGGGGTTGCCATGTGCTCCTAGTCCCTAGCTCCTAACCCCTAGCCCCTAACCCCTAGCTCCCAGCCTCTTAAGCCTTCAAAATCAATGCTGTTCGGCAACGACCTTGGCAATGAATTCGGCGGCCGTATCGATCGTCTGGACGGACAACGCGGCATCCTCGTCCATTTCGATATCGAACTCTTCCTCGAAGGCGGCGACCAGCTCGATCGACTGGATGGATTCGGCGCCCAGATTCTTGACGAAATTGTCCGTATCCTTGATCTTGGCGGGATCGATCTTCAACACTTCGGAGGTGACTTTCTTGACGCGTTCCAGGGTGTCGGACATGATAACTCTCTCCTTGTTGGGTTTGGTTTGCTTGCGGTCAACCCGTCGCACCCGACGCTATCGCGCAGGTGTCGCGGGCGATGGCCGCTTCCTCGTTGGTAGGTATGACAAAAATTTTGCGTGTCGAGGTCGGCGCGTGGATGGGACCTTCCTTGCCGAACATCCGGGCATTGGCGTCCGCATCCAGGATGATCCCCAAATCCTCCATGTTCTCCAGAATGCGCTGCCGCATTTCGGTTCCCCGTTCGCCGATGCCGCCCGTCATCACGATCGCGTCGCATCCGTTCAGAACGGCCAGATAGGCGCCGATATACTGTCGAACCCGATAGGCGAAGATGTCGAGCGCCAATTGCGCCCGCTCGTTGCCGGCGACAGCGGCCTTTTCCAGATCGCCCTCGTCGTTGGTCAAACCGGAAACGCCCAGCAAGCCCGACTCCTTGTTCAGCAATTTGTCCAGTTGCGCGGCCGAATAGCCTTTGCCATGCAGGTAGAAAACGATGGCCGGGTCGATATCGCCGGACCGCGTCCCCATCACCAGCCCCTGCAAAGGGGTCAACCCCATGGAGGTATCGACGGACTTGCCGTTCTTGACTGCGGCCAGCGAGCATCCGTTGCCCAGATGGCAGGTAATCAGGCTGACCTCGTACTTGCCGCGCTGCATCAGCTCGGCGGCGCGGCGCGCGACATAGCGGTGCGAGGTGCCATGGAACCCGTAACGCCGAATTTTGTATTGCTCGTACATAGCCATAGGCAAGGCGTAAAGATAGGCCGTTTGCGGCAGCGTCTGATGGAAAGCGGTATCGAAACAGGCGATTTGCGGAACGCCGGGCAACATTTTCTTCGCCTCGCGGATGCCCGCGAGATTGGGCGGATTATGCAAAGGCGCCAAATCGGCATAGGCTTCGATGCCGGCCTCGACCTGATCGTCGATCAGGACGGACCCCGTAAACGTTTCGCCGCCATGCACCACGCGATGTCCGCACGCCTCGATATCCGACATGGTCTTGATCGGGCCCTTGTCGGGATCGGTCAGCATGGCCTTGATCGAGGCAAGCCCCTGCTCGTGATCCTTAACGGGCGCAAGAAGGCGAATCTCGCCTCGCTCGCCTTTTTGCGAAGATTCCGATTCCGCCTCGCCGATACGGGATACGCCGCCCCCGGCCAATTGCCGGCCGGAAGGCATATCGAAAAGCTGATACTTAATGGACGAACTTCCGCAGTTGAATACCAGTACAATCATAAGCTTTCGCCCCGCTTGATCGAACGCTCCGGAGAAAACACGACACATGCGCCGCTAAACCTTAATAGACCTATACCACAAAAAGTTTTCTGTCAACCAGTAAAAACAAGGATTGCTGATCTCGCATCGACGCCGCTTGACATTCCATGCCCGATTAAACTACTCTCAACGCTTCATTCAGAGAACCTATAACCTGTATCTTGAAAAAAAGTGTCAAGCAAAAATAACAGAACAAACGATCAGGATTAGAAGAATAGCCACAAAAAGTCACGAGAATTCACAAAAAGGGCTTGAGATTCTCACCCTCGGATACTGTAATTGTATTCTTGCGTTGGGTGTTGTATTGAAATTGGTTGCAATAGTAAAATGGCTGAAAAGATAATTCGTTATCTTAGTTTTTTTGTGACTTTTCGTGACTTTTTGTGGCAAACATTCTTTGTCGTAAGGTCGCCGAGCGAAGCTCAGCGATTCTAATTTTGGTGCAGCTACCCTAGCAGTGAGCATTGTCATTCCGAGCGAAGTCGAGGAATCTCAGGCTTTTTGCGAAGATAGAGATCCCTCGACAAGCTCGGGATGACATGTTTGGCCTTGATAGCGCCCATAATGAGAACTGCTGAGCGAAGCTCGGTTACCCTTGACAGACGGAGGACCGACATGAAGTACATAGTTACCGGCGGATGCGGCTTTATCGGATCGCACATCGCCGAAGCGCTGGTCAAGGACGGACACGCGGCGGTCGTGTTCGACAATTTGTCGTCCGGCCACGAAAGCAATCTGGCCGAGTTCCGCGACCGGGTCGACTTTGTCCGGGGCGACATCCGCGACCCGGACGCACTGACCGCCGCCATGGCGGGTGTCGCCGGCGTATTCCACGAAGCGGCCCTGGTCTCCGTATTCGATTCCGTCGAACGCCCTATGGACAATCACGAGATCAACATCACCGGCACGCTGAACGTGCTGACGGCCGCGCGGACATGCGGGGTCAAGCGCGTGCTGATCGCCGCCAGCGCCGCCGCCTACGGCAACAATCCGGACCTGCCCAAACAGGAAACGATGCGGCCGGAACCTGAATCGCCCTACGGGCTGGCCAAGGTGGCCGGAGAATATTACATGCGCGTCTTCGCCAAACTGTACGGAGTCGAAACGGTCTGTCTGCGCTATTTCAACGTGTACGGACCGCGTCAGGACCCCGGCTCCATGTATTCCGGCGTCATTTCCAGGTTCGCCGACGCCGTCTCGGCAGGACGCAATCCGACCGTCTTCGGCGACGGCAAGCAAACGCGCGATTTCGTTTTCGTCCGCGACGTGGCACGCGCCAATCTGCTGGCCATGACATCGGAACGGCTTGGACAAGGGGAAGTCGTCAATATCGGCACGGGCCGCAGCGTATCCCTGCTCGATCTGCTGGACGCGTTGCAAGACCTGACGGACCGAACGTTCGACATCGAATTCAAGCCCGAACGCCCGGGCGATATCCGGCATTCGCTCGCGGACATCGCACTGGCCCGCGCTACGCTCGGCTACGAACCCGACGTCGATATCCGGGCCGGCCTAAAGGCGCTGCTGGACCTGGAATAACGGAAACAATCATGCCGGACATGGCCATAGGACAATGGGCGGCGCTGGCGTTCGCCGCAGTGGTGATCGGTCTCTCAAAAACCGGCTTGCCGGGCGCGGCCATCGTGGCCATTCCGCTGCTGGCGGACGTGTTCCCGGCCAAGGCATCCACAGGCATTGTCCTGCCCATGCTGATTGCCGCCGATCTCTTCGCGGTGACCTATTATCGTCGCAAGGCGGTATGGTCGCACTTGATCCATCTGATTCCCTGGGCGGCGGGCGGGATTGTCATCGGACATGCGCTGATGGACCGCATAAGCGATGCCCGGCTCATGCCGGTGATCGGGGGTATCGTGCTGACCATGCTGGGAGTCAACGCCTGGCGGCGACACATCTCGGAACAGGATGCCGCCATTCCGCAGATGTGGTGGTTCGCGGCCGCGATCGGCCTGACAGCGGGCATAACCACCATGATGGCCAATGCCGCAGGCCCCGT
>SLMC01000216.1 GCA_007133745.1 Kiritimatiellia bacterium | reverse complement strand
CCAAAACACCAGCGCCACGATCAGAATCGTCACGGCGACTCCAACGGTCAGCCACCAGGGCTTGAGCGTACGGGTCGTAAACTCGCGTTTGGGCGACACCTGACGCATATCGTTGCCGGCCTCTTCGCCCAGCAGGGCAATAAGCTGCCGCGATCCGCGAAACTCCGCATCGTCTTCGGCGGACAGCAATTCGAGCGCCGAACTGATCCGCTCGTCCAGATCGGGATGGCGCCGTTCCAAAATCCGAGCCATGCGCACCGGTGTCAGCCGCCGCAACAGCGGACGCGCCATCGTCCGCCAGGCCGTGACCAGCACGACCGTCAAACCGGTCAGAAACAAAGCCCATCGTCCCCGAACACTGTCAACCGGAAACACGGCATCCACGGCCATGATAGCCAGCACGCACAGCAACCCGCACGCCAGGGTCGTCAAACCGCCCCGAGCCAGAATCATGAAGCGAATTCTTCGTATCATCGCTTCCAGCCGCTGCGTCAAAGCCGGCGGCAACGGTTTTTGCCTGCGGCGCGCATCCTGCGAGCGGTTCATGGCAATCCTTTCTTTTTGCGCAACAGCCATTCGGCGGCGAGCAGCATCAACACCCATGCGAACAGCCAGGCGCTGCTCCAGAGCGGCCGCTCGATCGTCTCGCCCACCCTGCGGCTTCCGTCCCCGAACGCCGTCAACAACCGGTCGATCCGCGACGGATCGACCACCGTTCCGCCGGTCGCCTCGGCCGCCCGCCGCATCACGGCGGCATCGGCCGATACCCGTGCCATTTCCACCGGGCTTGCGGCGGCGACAACGGAAAACGAGGTGCGCGCCGCTTGCCCCTCCTCGGTCGGATCGCCCGCCGAAACAAAAAGATCGTAATGCCCGGTCGCCTCAAACGGTCCCGCCTCCCCGTCGTAAACGCCGGGTACGCCCTCGCGCGGCTCAAGCGCGAACAAGGCCTTGTCCGAGCCGCCGAGCACGATTCGGGCCTGCAAACGATCGGGCGCGTCCTTCCGCGCAACGGTCTCCGTCAAGCGGGCGGTCACCCGAACGGTGTCCTCGCGTTCGTAACGCCATTGGTCGGTCCCCACCCGCAGCTCGTCGTTTCCGCCGCGGAGCATTTCGCCGGCGCCCCAGCGAATGGCCTGGCCCCAGAAACGATGGTGATAGGTGTCGCCCTCGCGATACCGCATACGCCAGGTCCGATCGAAGCACAGCATCAGGACGCGGCCGCGACCGGAATGACCGGCCACGATCAGCGCGTGACGCCGCTGCAAGTCCAGCATGCGTTCCAGACGCGCGGCGGTCTTTTCGATGCCGAACGATTCCGTTGCATCCGTACCGGCAAACGCATCGTCCGCCAAAGGGTGCGCATAGGCCAGGATTTCGGCGCCGGGCTTCACGTCGTCTACCGGAAAACGCCATCGCATTTCCGGCAAAGACCGCCACACGGCATCGTTTTCCGAGGCGCTGGCCGATTGCTGCATCACCGGATGCGTCCGACCGGCCGGGGTCAGGGCGAGCCGCCAGGCCGGTTCGGGCGCCCGGAGCCAAGGGTCATGGGACGCCCTATACTCGATCGGAGCCAGTTCCGGCAACACGCCGTCGGCAAAGGCATGCGGCATGGCGCGACGTCCGGCGATCAGAACCAGCAGCGCACCGCGTTCCTGCACGACATGCCGGATGTCTTCCAAAACCCCCGCCGTCAAACTCTTCGGCTCCACATCGCCCAGGATAATGACGTCGAAGGCCTCCCATTCCTCGCGACTGGCCGGCCACCCGCCCGATTCGGCATCCCCGAACGCCCGATGCGCGGAGGCCGGAGGCAAAACAACCGGATTCGCATCGGCCAGCATATCGGGCTGCGTCAGCCAGTACTGCAAATGCACGGACTGATCGCGCCCGTAAAACAAATTACGCAAATAGCGAAATTCCCAGCGCGGAACCGAATCCACAAGCAGCACATGGGTCCGTTCATCGCTGACCGCCACATCGACCGACCAGGCGTTGTTCTCCTCGAACAATTCGCCGTCCAGTATATCCACCTGCACCGCATATCGGAAAACCCCTTCGCCTTTTGGCTCGTGCACGAGCCGCAGCTCGTGGCGCCAATCGTCGCTCGGCGCCGTCAGGGTTTGCTCGTCGACCGTTTCCCCGTCAAGCAGCAGGCGAATGCCAAAGGTTCGGTCGCGGGCGCCCGAAGCCTGCACGACAACGCGCATGCGCATGCTGTCGCCCAGATATACGGAATCCGGCGCGCGCACGTCCGCCAAAGCCAAGTCGAACGGCCCTTGCGATCCGCCTACAAGCAAGCCGCTTACCCGGGTCCCCTGCAACGCCAGCCGATGCGATACGGCCTCGATCCCGCTGGGACTGTTATGCAAGCCGTCGCCGACGATAAGAGCCCCGGCCCATTCCTCGCCCGGAATCTTGTGCAACACGGTTTCCAACGCATGCGTCATGTCGGTCAGCGAGCGCATGTCGCCATCGTTTTGCGCAGGCGCATGGGGCGCCGACGCCTTCCAGCGTTCCGCCCGCCGTCCGAAGCGCCAAACATCCACGTCGTAACGCTCGGCAAGCCGATCCAAAAAGCTTTTCTCGTTCCCGTGTTTGCCGATCAAGAGGTTCCAAGCCAGCGCGGCCCGGTTTGTTGCGCACAGGGCCTCGACAGTCGAGCGGCGCGCATCGTCCAAGCGTTGCCACACATACGCATCGGCGGGCGGACGCGCGGCCAGCCATGCCGATTCCACAGCCGTCAAAGCTTCGCGCGCCAGATCGAGAATGCGGTGCCGCTCGGCGTCCGCCACATCCGGATTCATGGCCAAAGGGGCATCCAGCGCCGGCGCGGCCGTGTCGCTCAGCGTCCGTTGGAGCCGAACGGCGGCGGCCGCGTTTTCGTCGCCCTCGATCCACGCCGAGACCTGCTTTTTCCAGACCGCCAACGCATCGCGCGCCGTTTCGACCGGCTGAATCCAAGACGCGTCCCCTTCCGATCGGGAGTCGGAACGGCGCGCCTCCTGCAGCGCGTGCTGCGCCTCCGCCAAAACGTCCGCCTCGCGAAAGAAACGATCGCTCGGATCAAGGGTCCCGAAAGCCTCCGCCACATCGAGCTTTTCGCCGGTCGTCCACAACCGATCCGTAAAGTGCATCGATGCCGAATCGTCCACCAGCACCGTCACGCGCCTCGCAACGTGCCGATTGCGCGTGCGAACCCAGACCGGCTGCAGCAGAACCAGCAACACCGTCCAGAACGCCAGTGTTCGCAGCAGGGTCAACCGGCGCCGCTCAACTGGACCGACGCCGTTCAGTTCGCGGGCATACAGGACGGCCAGTCCCTCGGCCCCCGTTCCGGCCGCACCGGCGAAAATCAGCCAGGGCCAAGGCGTCTCGAACAGAATCACGGATGCCGCCGCCCGCAAAATCAGCCCCGCCGCTGCCGAGGCCGCGACGGCACGGGCCGCGAACCCGGCCCATCCGAATCGGCCCCGGATCCAGCGACGCACACCAAACCAAACGACAAGGCCGACAAGAGCCGTCAGGAACAAGCCCAACGTCGGTCCGCCTTCAATCGCCGATTCCATGGCATGGTTGACGCGGTTCATTCTCCCCCCCTTTTCCCGGAGGAGGCCAGAGGCTTGGCCGCGTCGAACGTCACGGCGCCTATCGGGACGGACCGTTCCCT
>SLMC01000106.1 GCA_007133745.1 Kiritimatiellia bacterium | reverse complement strand
AGCCTGCAGTTCATACGCTGGCTTAGGCACTGCCTATGGCATCCGACCTCGTGGCGGGAAGAAGTGGCCGTCCTCAAGCCCTTTATGGAGGAGTATCTTCAGTGAAGTTTCCACACCGTTCCAACTGAGCATAAGGGACAGACCTATTGTCGGCGCTGCCCTAGGCTTTGTTGCGTAAGGCTTTCAGCCTGGGGATAATTATCGAACAAGGGAGTGCGCTCGATTTTACAGGCTTTCCAGCTTTTCTTCGAGAGCTTCCATGCGGGCGGCGTCCGCTTCCGTAAAGGTTGCCGCGAGCGTTTTGCCTTCAGGGTTTTTGGCATTGATTGTTTCGACGGCGAGTGTCAAATCCACGCGGCCGCTGTCCTCCATGTTGGCGAGCGGCTGAAATTCCGGCGGCGTTGTCAGGATGCCGAGTCTTTCCCTGGGCGCAAGCGGCGTGGGCAATGTGTGACGGAATTCGGTGTCCAAGAGCGGTTCCGGCCGGTCGGGCGCGGTGACGGTGGCCCGAAACAGGACTTCGGAAAGCGTATGCCTCGAAACGTTGACGAGATCGAACTGCACGATCGGTTCGGTGGTCGTGCCGGTTCTGCGCCATTGCAGACGCGGATTGGTCGCGCGGACCCGGTCGCGAATCTCGGAACTCAATGCGCGGACGCGTTGGGCTCTGAGCGCGGCGATTTCGTTGTAGATGCGGTCCCACTCGGCAACGACGTCGTTTGACGCGACGCGGGCATCGCGTTGTCGTGAAATGCCGGGGCTCTTTTTTTGCAGCTCGACAACCCGCGGAGCGATCGTTCCGCCGGCGCTCAGGAGGGTGACGGCCAGAACAACGAAGCCGAGTCGCGTTCGTTTCGGGAAAAGTGCGGCGATGCAGAAGACCGGCGCGGCGACGAACAGCGGCATCCACATCCATGCGGCCAGACCCGGCGCCCGCCACAGTCCCGCGGCCAGCGCCCAGCAGGCGAAGCCGGCCAGCAGCAAAGCAATGTGCCGCTCCTTCTTGACATCGACGATTTCCCATTCGTCGTCGATGTCGGCCTCGGCCACGGTTTCGGTCGGCGCGCCCGCATCCTGAACCAGCTCGATTTTGCTTTGGCACGACCAGCACAGACAGTGCGTCACGTCCGGCGGAACAGCCAGTTCGGCTTGGCAATGGGGGCAAAGAATAATGTCCTGATTATTCATGACGGTTTCCTTTATGGACATAATGAGAAAAGCTGTGAAAAAAAAGAAATCTGTGCTTGATTTATCCGTGCAAGGTCTTATTGTGTTGTGTTTTCGCGTCAAGGTGGCATGGGGCGGTAGCTCAGTTGGCTAGAGCGCCAGAATCGCACTCTGGAGGTCGAGGGTTCAACTCCCTTCCGCTCCACCATTCGCAAGGGGTTAGGTGTTAGCCACTAATTAGACCCCATCCGAAAAGGGTCTTGACTGCTGAAAACGATAAACCTAACTGAATATCCAACAACCAACAAGGAATATCCAATGACCAATTGAAACGTTCCGCGGCAAACAGTGCCCTATTTTTATTCTTACGGTTGGATATTCCTTGTTGATTATTGGATATTGATATCCTTATACCTTTTCGGACAGGCTCTAATTACTAACCCCTAATCCCTAACCCCTAACCCCTAACCCCTAAGGCGCCATCTGTCGTTCCGAGAATTCGCCGAACACCGTTCTGAACACGTCGCATATTTCCCCCAGCGTAGCGCCTAGGCGTACGGCATCGATGACGGGGGGCATGAGTTCGGCGTTGCCGCGCGCGTCCTGTTCAAGGCGGGCCAGCGCGTCGGCCACGCGCGCGGAATCCCTGTTGGCCTTGAAATCGGCCAGGCGTTTTTTCTGTTCGGCTTCGATGGCCGGATCGATCTTGAGAATTTCAACGGAGGCGTTGTCCTCTATGGACTGGTGCAGGTTCACGCCCACGACGGCTGTTTGGCCGGATTCGATGTCGCGCTGGTTCGTATAGGCGGACCGTTCGATTTCGCGGCGGAAAAAGCCTTGCTTAATGGCGGCGAGCATGCCGCCCATCTCTTCGATTTTCCGGAAGTACGCTTCGGCGTCTTTTTCCATTCTGTTCGTCAGGTTTTCCACGAAGTAGGACCCGGCCAAAGGGTCGATAATGTCGGCCACACCGGTTTCCGCCGCGATGATCTGCTGTGTGCGCAGGGCTAGGGTAACAGCGCTTTCCGTAGGCAAGCCCAACGCCTCGTCCATGGAATTGGTGTGCAGGGACTGCGTGCCGCCGAGGACGGCGGCCAGCGCCTGAATGGCTGTGCGCACGATATTGTTTTCAGGCTGTTGGGCCGTGAGACTGCAGCCGGCTGTCTGGGTGTGAAACCGCAGCATCCACGAGAGGGGATCCTTGGCTTGATAGCGGTCGCGCATGTGTCGCGCCCATATTCGGCGTGCGGCCCTGAACTTGGCGATTTCCTCGAACAGGTTGGAGTGCGAGTTGAAGAAGAAGGAGAGTCTCGGCGCGAAATCGTCCACGTTCAGGCCTGCGGCCAAGCCGGTTTCAACATAGGCGAATCCGTCGGCCAGGGTGAAGGCCAGTTCCTGCAGGGCCGTTGCGCCGGCCTCGCGAATGTGGTAGCCGCTGATGCTGATCGTATTCCATTTCGGCACATGTTGTCCGCAATATTTAAGGGTGTCGGCAATGAGTCTTAACGAAGGTTCGGGCGGGTATATCCATGTGTTCTGGGCGTGATATTCCTTCAGGATGTCGTTTTGAATCGTGCCCTGAAGGGCGCGCGAGTCCGCGCCCTGTTTTTCGGCAGCGACAATGAACATGGCCAGGACCGCGATGGCCGGCGCGTTGATGGTCATGGACACGCTGACTTTGTCCAGGGGAATGCCTTCGAAAAGCCGTTCCATGTCCTGCAGGCAATCCAGGGCCACGCCGCATCGGCCCACTTCGCCGAGGGCTAGCGGGTGGTCGGAGTCGCGGCCCATGATCGTGGGCGTATCGAAAGCTACGCTCAGGCCGGTTTGGCCGCGTTCCATCAGCAGTTTGTAGCGCGCGTTGGATTCGCGGGCGGATCCGAATCCGGCGAACTGTCGCATGGTCCACCGGCGTCCGCGATACATGGTAGGGCGTACGCCGCGCGTGAAAGGGAAAAAGCCGGGAAAGCCAAGGTCTCGCAGGTAGTCTTGTTCGGCGAGCGAGTCCGGCGCGAAACACAGCGCTTCGGGATCGGCGCCAGCCTCTTTCACGGCCGTTTCCCACTGTTTTCTTGCCGATGCGTACGCATCGCGATCATTGATGTTCATAGTGAGCGCCCTTTCGTAATTTCGGACGGAACGACAGACAAGTTTCATCGAGAAGCCGCTCGGTTTCCCGGACGGGATCGCTGGTTCCGGCCAGAACGGTTTCCGTGGCCGTCTGTATGCGCTCGTCCAAGTTCAATTCGTCGTGCAGTCGTCTTTTGATGTCTTCCATGTACAGGTCCCTGATTTGCCATTGTACGCGCCGTCGTTTGGCGTCGTTCGTTTCCTTTCGATCGCAAAACTCGCGGTGTCGGGTCAAGGTCAGACACAACTCGTCGACACCGAGCCCCTTGTCCGCTTGCGTGAGTGCGACGGGCGGCCGCCATGCCCGCTCGTCGTCGGCCGTGTGCATGTCGAGGAAGCTGTTCAGGTCGCGCGTCAGTTCGGCGGCGCCGGGTTGT
>SLMC01000410.1 GCA_007133745.1 Kiritimatiellia bacterium | reverse complement strand
ATGGACGACGACCGCAAGGTGCAAGCCACCATTATCGATCATCGGCTGGTGATCACGCGCGCGAATACCGGAGCCGACAGCATTGCCGTAACCGATACGGACGGCGTTCTGGCCAACTTGCGCGTTCTGGATGGCGTCGGAGGCTGGCAAAACGAATTGCGCTCGGGACTCGATGCCGTATTCACTGTGAACGGCGCCACGGTAACACGGGCGAGCAATACGAGCCTAACGGATGTCATTACCGGCGTCACGCTCAATTTGCGGGATACGACGGTTCTGGATCAAACGCTGACCATCGGGCGCGACACGGAATCGATCAAAACGGCCATTAACGATTTCATCGCGGCCTACAATACGGTAGCGGCCACGATCGAGAAGCATACGGCCGTGGACATGACGGACCCGAAAAAGCCGATTGCGGGCCCGCTTCAAGGCGATTCACTGGCGCAGAACATCTTGCGCAACATGCGGCGGCTGGCGACGCAGTCTCAATCGGTGCTTACCGAGGACAACGCGAGCTACACCTACGCCGGACGCGAGGGGGTCGCCGACAGTTTGCAAGCGCTTGGCATCTGGACCGGCGGCCAAAACAACCGGCTGTCGATTACGGACGAAACGCGGCTGGACTATATGCTCGAGAATTACTACGACGAGGTCGAGCAAATCTTTCGCGGAGCGGCACCCAGCGGGGGCGGTGCCAACGTCGGCGGGGTCGCGCGCAATTTCTACAATTATTCGGAGGGCGTCAGTTCATCGCTGAGCGGTGAAATCGCGCAGCGCGTGAACGCCATTCAGGAGCGCATCGGCAACACCGACACGACCCTTGATCGTCTGTACCGTCATATCGACAACTACGAAAAGCGCTTGTGGGAGCAATTCGGAGCCATGGAATCGGCCATTGCCAAGATGCAGCAGGAGCTGTCCTGGCTGACCGGTCAACTCGGCGGCATGAGCTAGTAGCGGCGCCGTCACCCTTTTTCACCTGAAGCGGGCTATGCCACGCGACCCGATGACGAGATGACCCGATGACCCGCGGGCAGCGACGGGCTCCGTCGCCGGTTCCTCACCCGGCGGCTCATCCGGCGGCAGAGGCCCGTCGCCGATACGCGACGCCCGACTCGCGACGCCCGACGCCCGGCTGTCGCCCCCCCCTCCAACGACGAACGAAGGGAGCGGTCGTTCACCCTTCATACTTCATCCTTTTCTTCCGCTTCCCACAGGCACAGGTTGGTCAATGGCCACAGGGTCATGGCGGACTGGGGCTGGTCGGCGGTGTTCAGCAAAGATTCCAGCGTTGCCCGATCGAAGAACGTGCCGGGCAAGGCCGACTGTTCGAAGGCGGAACGGGCCATTTCGCGAAGGCTTTCGGAAAACCACTCGCGGAAAGGAACCGGGAAACTGACCTTGGGGCGCGCCATGACGGACGACGGCACGTCGCGACGGAAGGCGCGGCGCAACAGCCGTTTGCTTTCGACCAGGTTGTCGCGATCGATCTCAGCCACATTCATGCCTGCGGCGGCCGTTCGCGCGGCAGGGTTTCTGAAATCCATCTTGTAGTCGTCGGGCAGCGTGAAGAGGTATTCGGCCAGGCGATGATCGGTGAACGGCACGCGTGCCTCGACCGAAGCGGCCATGGCGCTGGAATCGACGCGCGCGAGCAAGCCTTCGAGATTGACGCGCGCATGAACATGCATGTAGGCATCGAACGTGGTGCAGTCGCGCAGCCGATCGAACCAGCCTTCGTAGAATCCGAAAACGGCGGCATCGCCATCGAGTTCGCGCCAGACGTCGGCGGACAGCAGTCGGCGCTTGGCATCGAACGGCATCCAGGTGTTGACCAGGAAAAAGTGATCGGGCCGGCAGATCAGGTAAGGACGCCGATACAGGCGCCGTAGCGCCAGATCGGTCGGCGTCAGGGTTTCGCCGGGAGCGGGCGCGCCATGTCGGGCGCGGTCGTAGTCGAACGCGGAGAAATATGGGGTGACATACCCCCCAAATATTTCGTCGGCCCCTTCCCCGCTCAAGGCCACGGTGAATTCGCGACGCAGCGCTTGGGACAGGCTGAAAATGGGAACTTCGTTGGGCGTGGACAGCGGCAAGCCCTTGGCCCGGATCAGACGCAGCCAGAGGTCCGGGAAATCGGCTTCGTTCAGTTCGATTTCGCGGCAGGGCGTCTGGTGCATGGCCGCCGTTTCGCGCGTGAACGGCCATTCGTTGTAGCCTTCGCGCGCATAGCCTACGCTATAGGCTGTAAACGCGCCGCCCGTCTCTTTGGACGCCAGCGCGGCCAGAACGGAGGAATCGACCCCGCCGCTCAGGAAGCCGCCCAGCGGCACATCGCTGATCAATTGTTCGCGAACCGAATGCTCGAGCATGGCGCGTACGCAATTGGCGGCCTCGTCGAAATCAGGTCTTGGCTTGTCGGCGGCCGCTATAATCGGAAAATCCCAATAGCGACGGATCACGGGCTCGGAAGTGCCGGATGCCAGCGTCAGGCATTCGCCGGGCAGCAGCGACTGGATATCCCGGTACAGCGTTCGGCGGCCAAGCGTGGCGCGAATGGTGGACAGGTAATGGGAAACGGCGGCAAGATCCAATTCGCGGCCCACCCCGGGAAAGCGCCGCAAGGCGGCGCATGACGAGGCGAACCGAAGGCACGCGCCTTGAACGGAATAGAACAGGGGTTTGACCCCGATCCGGTCGCGGGCCAGGAACAGGGCTCGGCGGCGCGGGTCGTAGAGGGCGAAGGCGAACATGCCCGACAGGCGCGCCAGGCAGGCTTCGTCCCATTGCAGGTAGGCGCGCAACAGGACTTCGGTGTCGGAAGCGGTTTCGAAGGCGTGGCCGAGCGCGACGAGTTCGCGTTTGAGATCGCGGTAATTGAAGATTTCGCCATTGAAGGTCAGGACGACGCCGGTCTCGCGGTCTTGCAGCGGCTGTCGGCCGCCCGCGACATCGATGATGGCCAGACGCCGATGGCCGAGCACGATGCCGGGTCCGGACCAGACCCCCTGCCCGTCCGGTCCGCGGGCCGCCATGACATCCAGCGCGGCCTGCGTGGCGGTCGAAGCCTCCTCGTGGAAAGCCGCATCGGCCGCTTTCCCGCTTGTGCCGACCAAGCCGGCATCCATCGTTCCGGCGATTCCGCACATGAGCGCCTTTCATTGCCTTCGCTTCGTTGCCTTCTGTTCAAAAAAGGTTTTGCATTTTGAAATGGACTTGAAGGACTTCAAGGACGGCAAGGACAACAAGGACAGGTCAATTCGATGTTGGCCCGCCAGATGTTCGTTACAGCGAGTCGATCCGTTTTTCCGGATCGACCAGCTTGGCGATGCGAACGCCGAAATTTTCGCCGACCACCACGACATCGCCTTGACCAATGAGCTTGCCGTTGACGATGATGTCGGCGGGACTGCCGGCCAGGCGGTCGAGCTCGACAATGGAGCCGGCTCCCAGTTTCAGGATTTCACGGATGGACAGTGCCGTGGCGCCGAGTTCCACGTGCAGGTCCACGGGAATGTCCATGATCATGCTCAAATTGACGTCGCCGTTCGCCTTCGTGCCGGCCGGCTTGGCGGACGCATCCAATTCGGGTGTCTCCAATCGACTGACTTCCACCGGGGCCTCGGCGGCTTCACTATCGGCTTCGTCAACTGCATTTTCGGCGGCTGCAGTTT
>SLMC01000136.1 GCA_007133745.1 Kiritimatiellia bacterium | reverse complement strand
TCGAACAAGCATTGGCGAGGCATGCGTGTGTCGCCGCGAAAAAACACGATGGGCGACAAATGGAAGCGATAGAGCATGTTTGACGACAGCCACCTTGGGTGGCACCCAGTAAATAATCCGCTTTGAGCGGTTCACATATTACAAGCCACCGGCTCTGCCGGTGGTATCTGACTGGTCACTTGCGGCAGAAAGGGTCCTTGAACTGCCGCATCTAGGCTCACACACACCCAAACCCGCAAACTCACACACTTCGGCTGCGGGAGACAGCCGGCCTTGCGGGTTATTTCTTCCCCGAGACGTTCACATGGAGACGGCGCAATCCGCGCAGCCCTTTGGCGTGCAGTTGGAGTGCGCCCCGGCTCTTTTCCCAGTTGGCCACCGTGGCGGCCGATACCCCGACGACGCGGGCAAAGGCCGCGCGACTCAGGGCCAGACGCTTTCTCAGCTTCGTCACAGCCGCGCCGGTCGGCGTGAATGAAACCCGTGCCGAAGACGAGGATTTTGCCTTGGCCGTCTTTTTCTTGCCGCTTGAGCGGCGGCGCTTCGCCTTCGGCGTCTCGGGGGGCTTCGGCGCCGGGCTTGCGGCAATGGGCGGGGCTTCCGCTTCGTCCAATTCGACACCGAACATTTTTGCTGCATCGCTTTCCGACAATGCGCGTCGGCGTGAACGGCGCGAACCGGTTCCGACCAAGGCTTCGGCGGCGGCATTGGCGGCGATCAATTCCTCGTGATCCACTCCGCGCAGAAGGAACAGCAGTTCGGGTCGCTCGTCGAGACGCGCGCCGATTCCGTACATGACGGCCGAAATATGCTTGCACATGTCGGCCCAATCGGGGCAATTGCAGGTATACTTGATTTCGCCCGGCAAAGGGAAAAGTCCGTTGTCGCGGTCGGTCACCGCACCCATAATCTCGTCGGACAGCTTCCCTTGCAGCAGTTCGATCAGGGAACCGATACGCCCTGTGCAACGCTGTTTGAGATGCGTCCACTTCGGGTTGGCCAGACGGGTCACCTCGACGTTGACGCGATAAAGGCTGGAGCCCGCGACCAGAGCGTCGACCTTGCCTTGCTCGATGCCCAAATGGCATACCGACCCGTTGCGCGCGTAACTGCGTCCGCGCGGCAATCGGTTGCTGTAGTCGCCAAACGATTCGAGGTGCGCGCACCAGCCCTTGCCCCAAAAGCTGCGGGCGATCGCGCGCCCCTCGATTTTGATCGGTTGAATAGTCTCGCCCTTCTTGCTTAGCTTCGCGATTTGGCGCTCGGCTTTCGCCCGCCGCTCCGCAACCGGCACGTAGGCCGGCCATGGACTGTAATAGTCGCTGTACCTAGACCCTCTTCTCATTTTGGTTTCTCCTTTAGCGCCTTTACATTTTCGCGCGATCAATGTTCAACGCGACCATCGCCATGATTTCCTCGTCGTCCATTTCAGTCAGAGCCTTTTCGGCGCCCCCGTCGAGCAGGGCGTCGGCCATGTGCTGTTTGTCGCGAATCAGGGCGTCGATGTTTTCCTCGACCGTGCCGCGCGTCACGAATTTATGTACCAGCACATTGCGGCGCTGGCCAATGCGAAAGGCGCGGTCGGTCGCCTGATTTTCAACGGCGGGGTTCCACCAGCGATCCACATGGATAACGTGCGAGGCCTCCGTCAGGTTCAGTCCCGTGCCGCCAGCCTTGATTGAAAGCACGAAAAACGGCGGCCCGTCCTCGCTCTGGAATCGGTCGACGAGTTGCCGACGTTGTTTCACCGGCGTACCGCCATGCAGGACAAGGCCTTCGCGTCCGAACACGCCGGCGAGAAAACCGGCCAGCGGTTCGGTCAATTCGCGGAATTGCGTGAAAAGCAGCGCTTTACCGCCTCGGGAGACGATTTCGGAGCACAGCTCGCCGAGCCGAACGAATTTCGCGCTCGATTCAGGCGCGTAAAGTCCGTCGCCGACGAGCTGACTGGGATGATTGCAGATTTGCTTGAACCGCATCAGATAGCTCAGTACCAGGCCGCGTCGGCGCATCTTGTCGCCTCGGCTCTGTTCGAGCGCGCGTTTCAAGTCCTCGACCTGCTTCGCGTAGAGCACCGCCTGCGCTTTCGACAGTCCGCAGAACACCTGCATTTCCGTTTTGTCGGGCAGATCGGGCGCGACCGCCGGATCGGTTTTGAGGCGGCGCAGAATATAGGGCGCGACAAGTTGGCGGAGCGGCGCATAATTGGCGTGGCCGCCGGTTTCCAGTGTCTTGACGAAGGCTTTGAACCGTTGGGCGCTGCCCAGCAGGCCCGGATTCAGAAAGTCGAAGATGGACCACAGATCGCCCAGTCGGTTTTCGACCGGCGTGCCGGTCAGCGCCACGCGGGCCGTGCCGCGAAGCCGCTTGACAGCCCGCGCCTGAGCCGTGGACGGGTTCTTGATCGCCTGGGCCTCGTCCAGAACAATCCAACGCCAATCGATTTCGCACAACCATGCAAGCCGGGAGATCATGCCGTAGGTGGTTACGACCAGGTCGGCGTCCTGCGCCGCGCGGGCGTCGGCAAGACGGGCAAACGGCGTCTCGGACGGATGCGCGATGAAGATTCGCAATCCGGGCGTGAAACGGGCGGCTTCGGCGTTCCAGTTGGCGATCAGCGAAGCGGGCGCCACCAGCAGGGCGGGGCCGGCGCCGTCGTCTGATCCTTCATGCTTGTGTCGCAGCAGCGTTGCCAGCATTTGAATCGTTTTGCCCAGCCCCATGTCGTCGGCCAGGCAGCATCCCAGTCCAAGGCGCGCGCAGAACCACAGCCAATTGGCGCCCGCCAACTGGTAATGACGCAACTGGCCTTTGAACGAGTCGGGAGCCGAGCCCGCCAACGTTTCCGGATCGCGCAACCCGGCCAGAATGTCGCGCAGCCGGTCGCCCGCAACCACGCGCGCCCAGTCGGCGCGCGTGTCGTCTGCGTCGTCCCCCGCTTTCAGGTCCGCAGATGCGCCCGCCAGCAGACGCATGCCCTCGCTGAAGGACAGACCGCCTTCAGCGGCGTGGCGCTCGACCTGTTTCCAGTGTTCCAGCGCCTCGCGCAGTTTTTCCGCATCGACTTCGACCCATTGTCCGCGCAACAGGACCAATCCGTCGGCCTCTTTCAGCAGCGCTTCGGTTTCTTCCCGCGAAAGCGTCTCCTCGCCCAGTGCGATGCCCAGGCTGAAATCCAGCAGCGCGTTCGCGCCGACGGTTGTATTGTTTTTACGGGTGTCGAGCGTCACGTTGACTTGCGGGCGCGGACGTTTGCGCCACCAGTCGGGCAGTTGAGCCAACAGCCCGCATTCCTCGTAAAGGGGTATTTCGCTCAGGAACGCATAGGCCTCGGTCGGCGTCCAGACGAGCGGATGAAACACATCGCCTGTTTCCACCAGGTCGGCGATCAGTTCGCTGCGTTTCGCTGCCGCATGCAGTGGAGAGAGCAGCCGGAGCAGCTCCGGTTTCGCCCGTGTTCCGGCATAGTCCTGCAGAGCGCGACCTAACGGCAGGCGGTTGATCTTGCCGCCGCGCGACAATCCGCTCGCATAGGTCGCCATGAAGGCGAACGGATACTCGTTGTCCCCTTTGTTTTCGGCAAGATGCAGGGTCACGCGGCCTACTCTCGACCAGCGCGGCGCATAGGCGTCAAGAAACGCGCCCCAGCCGCCGCCGGCACGCGCTTGTTCCACGGTCCAGTTCGCCATGCGGCGCCATAGATGGGTTAGCATCGCGGGCGCCAGATATTCGGCGCCCGTCATCGGCGGCGCGTTCAGCGTCCATGTGGCCAACGTGGCCGGAGTTGGCGGTTCGATCGTGGCTTCCGCCACTTCTGCGCCTTCAGGGATATGGCACAGCGCGCGCAGAAAGGCGGCAGTCACGTCGCGCCAGTAGCCGACCGATCCATGCGCTCCTGTCGGCAGCGTCGCCGCCGCCAGGGCAATCAGGCCGGGGACTTCGCCTTCGCCGAACCGCTCGACCGCATTCCGGCTCCACGGCTCCGTATCGGCTCCTGTTCGCGCAGTCACCACCCCATGCGGTGTCACGCCAAGTTCGAAATGCGACATTTGAAGAGCCTCTTCGACGTTCAATTCAAACCAGTGGCTTGCCCGACTCCAGCTTGCCGAGCATGTCGCGGATCATGCGCATGTGCCGGTATTCCTCGTTCTCGAGTTTCAGCAGCAGGTCCCGGACGAAATCCACGGAACAGTGGGTCGCCAGCTCCCGATACGCATCGCGCGCGCGGGTTTCCTTTTCCAGGGCCAGACGAAGAATGTCGCCTGGCGTCTTAATGTCGCTTTCTTGTGCCATGATCGTTCGACACTGTGCGAAACGACGTTCGATGGCAAGCTTATTCTGTTTTCAGTCCACAATCCGAGCGGGCTCGGATTGTGGAATGTTGGAATACTGGAATGTTGGATGGCGGGTAATTGGAATGCTGTAAGCCTTTGACAGCAGTGGAAGACGCTTTGTTATCTGTCTGCCTTTCGCGCGGCGCTTTGCGGAATTTGCAAAGGAGGCCGTTTCCTCTTGCTATCATTCTTCCAACATTCCATTATTCCGTGGGATGACCAAGTTTTTGCTTTGCCTTGTGTCGGGTTTTTCGGTATGGGTTATGGATAGTGAATAGCCTCGCAAGGGGAAGGATGGACCATGATGACGAATATCGACGAGATGATCAATGCGCTGCAAGCTTCCTGCTTGCCGACTAAGGGTCTGTTGAGGCTGCGGGACTTGACGGAGCAGGACTTTGCGCTGCTGCTGGATCTGGCTGCCGCCTTGAAGGGGCTCAAGCGGCCGGGCGTTCGCGGTCGGCTGCTGGAAGGTCGGAACATCGCGCTGGTGTTCGAGAAAATGTCCACGCGCACGCGCACGGCGGCGGCGGTTGCGGTGGCCGACGAGGGCGGCGTTTCGGACTATCTGGCCACGGGCGACATTCATTTGGGCAAGAAGGAATCGGTCAAGGACACGGCGCGCGTGCTCGGGCGCATGTTCGACGGCATTCTGTTTCGCGGACACGAGCATCGCACGGTCGAGCTGCTCGCGGAGCATTCCGGGGTGCCGGTATGGAACGGATTGACCAACGAGTTTCATCCGACCCAGACGCTGGCGGATCTGCTGACCGTGCGCGAGCGGTTCGGGACACTGAACGGCGTCAAGCTGGTGTACGTGGGCGACGGACGCAACAATGTGGCCAATTCGCTGATGGAAGGCTGTGCCAAGACGGGCATGCGGTTCGTGAACTGTTCTCCTTCGCAACTGTCGCCGCGGGCGGATCTGGTGGCGCATGCCGAAGAGTTGGCCGCGCGGACCGGCGGGCAGATCGCCATTATGAACGATCCGGTCGCCGCCGTGCAGGGGGCCCAGGTTGTCTATACCGACGTGTGGGTGTCCATGGGCGAGGAATCGAAGAAAGACGAGCGCATGGAGATGCTGTGGCCTTATCAGGTCAACATGGAAATGATGCGACGCACGGGCAACTTGGAGAACGACGCCGCGATCTTTCTTCATTGTCTACCGGCCTTTCACGATCATCAGACGGAATTGACGCGCGATATCGGGGCGCTGGAAGTGACCGACGACGTGTTCGAGGCGCCGTTTTCCAAGGTGTTCGATCAGGCGGAAAACCGAATGCATACGATCAAGGCCATGATGGTGGCAAGTCTGGCGTTGAACCGTTAACAGGAAAGGCGAATCGATGAAATTGACAAGTATTGGCTGGGATGCGTTCAAGGCGTTGTCGCTCAAGGACAAGGCGGCCTGTATGGTCGAAGACGGGCGCGATCGGCACGTGCTGTTCGCCCAGCAATACACGCGGGCGCGCCTCGAGGCGCTGGGCGCACTGGCCACGCAAATCCGGTTCGCGGCCAAGACCAAGTCGGGATCGGATTTCCTGAAGGATTTACTGGCCGACAAGCGGGCCATGCTGTATTTCACCCAGCCCAGTACGCGCACGTTCCTGTCCTTTTCCGGGGCGTGTCAGATTACGGGCATGGGCACGGGCGACGTGCGCGATTCCACTACCTCCAGCGAATTCAAGGGGGAATCGCTGGAAGATTCGGTGCGCACGTTCAGTTCCTACTTCGATTGCATTGTCATGCGCACCCGCGAACAGGGCCTGGCGGAACGCATGGCCTGGGTTCTGTCCAATTCCGAGCGGCCGGTCCCCATTGTCAACGCCGGCTCCGGCAAGGATCAGCATCCGACACAGGCGTTGCTGGACATCTACACCCTGCAGCGCAGTTTTAAGGGCCAGGGCGGGATTGACGGGAAACGCATGGTGTTTGTCGGCGACCTGAAGCGCGGCCGCACGGTACGGTCGCTGGCGTCGCTGCTGACGCGCTACGACGGCGTGCGCATGGTCTTTGTGGCGCCCCCCTCGCTCCAAGTCGAGAAGGACGTGCTGGACGAGCTGGATGCCGCCGGCGTGACCTACGATTTGACGGACGATTTCGAAGCCGCCATTCCCGAGGCGGACGCCATTTACATGACGCGCGTTCAGGACGAATGGGATCGGGAAAAAGGCGAGAGCGCCCGGATCGACGTATCGGCGTTCTGGTTCCAAAAGCAGCATTTGCGTTTGCTCAAGCCGGACGCGATTCTGATGCATCCGCTGCCGCGTCGCAACGAGATTTCGCCCGAAGTCGATCACGATCCGCGCGCCATGTACTGGCGCCAGATGCGCAACGGCATGTGGATCCGCGCCGCCCTGATGGCCTGCCTGTTCCAACGCGACCAGGACGTGCGGGCGTATGGCGAGAAGATGGGAACGGGATGAAAGCGATGAAAATGTTTCGAGGCGCAACGCGGGGGTTTGGCGGGGTCTGTGTGGTTCTGGGCTGCGTTCTGTTGTCGACCGGGTGCGCCGCGCCGGGCGCGGGGCGCGCCAGTCGGGAATTCGATTTGGGGTTCATCGCCTCGCGCGACCGGGATGTGGAGGGGAACGTTCGCACGCGCGCGCTGGGTCCGTTTTTCGAGCGGCGCGTCAGCGAGTCCGGCAGCCAATTCACGGCGCTGCGGCCGTTCTATGCCCGGTCGGGCAATCCGGAACGCGAGCGCGTACTGTCGGAATTTCTCTGGCCGATCGGGATGCACAAGACGTTGGGCAAGGAAACCTATTGGCGGTTTCTTTTGACCTATGCCAACGATTTCGACAATACGACGCCGGGCTCGCGCTATCGGTTTGTCGTCTTTCCGTTTGTTTTCGCCGGCCGCGACCGGCAGGGCGACGGCTATTTCGCCGTGTTTCCGATCGGCGGCAAAATCCATGAGTACCTGGGGCGCGACAAGATCGTTTTCGCTTTGTTTCCTCTGTACGGCTATTCGACCCTGAACGATCAGACGCGACACAGCGTGCTGTGGCCGCTGATCGGATGGGGCGGATCGCCCGACTCGTCGTACGCCGGATTTCTCCCTTTCTACGCGCGCAGCGTCAAGGACGGACGCTGGGAGAAACGGACCATCGCCTGGCCATTCTGGACGGAGGCCCGCTATCATTGTCCCGGCGCCAAGGGCCGCGTGCACATGCTGTGGCCGCTGTATTGGCGCGGGAATCTGGAATCGGAGAAAACCTGGATGTTTCTGCCGCCGATCTTTCGCTATACCCGCGCGGATACGCTCACGAAGGTTCATACGCCCTGGCCTTTCGTTCAATACAGCAGCGGGGTCGTCGACAAGCTGTATGTGTGGCCGCTGTGGGGCCAAAAAAGCGCGCGGTCTATCGATACCTGGTTTCTGTTCTGGCCGGTGATTTCGGGCGGAAGTCGGCCGCGGGCGAGCGGCGTGGCCAGCCATTTCAACCTGACACCCTTGTTCAATTATCGACGGATAACACGCATGGAAAAGGTTGGCGACGATCCTGCGACCGAACAGGAAACGGTTGCCGAACGCTATGTCAAGCTGTGGCCCCTTTTTTCATGGCATCGAGTCGATGACACGGCCCGGTTCCGCGCGCTCGATCTTTGGCCGGGCAAGACCTTGCCGCAACTGGAGCGGAACTGGGCGTCGTTTTGGACGCTCTACACGCGCGATCGGCACGGCGAGGTGAAAGAGGACGAGGCGTTGTGGGGTCTGTTCCGCTATCGGCGCAACGAGGAGAAAACGCTGAAGCTGTCCTTGTTCCCCGTATTCAATTATACACGCACCGACGCAGACGATTCACGGCGGAAATGGTCCGCGCTGCTCGGTTTGATTGGTCACGAACGCGGCGAAACGCGCAACACCTTCCGATTGCTGTACATCCCGTTTCGCTATTAGCGCCTTAATGACGCTGTCCTGCCGAAAAAACAAGAAAATATTAACCACGGAGGACACAGAGACACAAAGGATACTATGTTTGAAAACCACATGGGATGATACTGTTTGAAAACTCTTGATCTTTTTTCTCCGTGTATCCGTGAACTCCGTGGTAAAAGAAAATGTGGTTTGCGGGCGACAGCCCGCCTAGACGTCTATAGGGACGCATAGTTGTCGTAAAAGGGTTGCACCTATGACTGTTGCCGGGAAAATCGGCGGGGCCGCGATCGGGCAATGGAAAAGCACGGCCTATCTGGCCGGGATTCTTTTCGCGACAGCGCGCATGGCGCTCATGCCGCGTTACTGGCCGCGCACGGTGCGCGACGTGCTGGCCCGCCAAATTTTCTTTACCGGCGTGGAAGCGACCCGCTTCATCGCGCTGATTGCCGTGGTCGTCGGTCTGAGCGTCGTGCTGCAAGCGCACGTGTGGCTGACCCGGGTCGGACAGTCGGCGCTGGTCGGTCCGTTGCTGGTGGCGGTCATCATACGCGAACTGGGCCCGTTGCTGACAAATTTCGTCGTGATCGGACGCAGCGGAACGGCCATTACGACGGAGCTGGCGACGATGCGCGTGAACAACGAAATCCGAACGCTCGATGCGCAGGGGCTCGATCCGTTTTCCTATTTGGTTCTTCCGCGGGTGATCGGCGTCATGGTTTCGGTGTTCTGTCTGACCGTGATTTTCATTGTGGTTTCGTTTGTCAGCGGATACGGGTTCGCGGCGGCGATGGGCGCGGCGCCGGGCGGACCGGCTCTGTTCGCGCAAGGGGTTTTTTCCTCTGTCGCGCCGACGGACATTGTGAATCTGCTGGCGAAAACGGCGATTCCCGGGATGCTGACCGGTGCGATTTGCTGCAAGGAGGGCCTGAGCATCGAGGGCGCAGCTACGGATGTGCCGCAGGCGGCCGGCCGGGCGGTTGTCCGCTCCGTGGGGGCGTTGTTCCTGTCGTCGGCCGCCGTTTCGGTTTGGACGTATTTGTAATGAGGCGCTTGCAAAACCCTGCAAGCGCCGGTTTCAGTGTTCGGTTTTCAGGTTTCAGGAGTGCGCAAAGCGGTGTGGCCGATCAAAATTTTTCCTGAAACCTGAAACCTGAAACCTGAACACTGCTCTTGCAAAATAGCGACCATGGTAAGCCATGAGAGATGATAAACCCATTCTTGAATTCGCGGGCGTAACGCTTGCGGACGAGTCCGGCTACGACAGCGGACTCGAAGACGTCGCCCTGATCCTGCGGGCCGGCGAATTGGCCGTGGTCCATGCGTCTCCCGCGCGGCGACTGCCTCTGGCCGATGCCGCGCAGGGGCTGGTCGCGGCCGCGCGCGGCGCCGTCCGTTTTCTGGGTCGTGCCTGGCCGGATCGTTCGCCCGACGAAGCCGCCGCCGATCGGGCGCGCATCGGGCGCACGTTCCATGACAGCGGCTGGTTCGGCAACCTGGACGTGGACGAGAACATTACCTTGAAGGCACGCCACCATTCCGCCCGGTCCCGCTCGGATATCGAAGCCGAGGCGGCTCGTCTGGCGAGCCGGTTCGGATTTGACGAGCTGCCGCGCGCGCGTCCCGCCTGGGTAGAGCCCGAAACGCTCGCGCGCGCGCAATGGATACGCGCGCTGCTCGGCACGCCCGTGCTGCTGCTGCTTGAATTTCCGGATCGCGCTGTCGATGCGGCTCATGTCGCCATGCTGAAGGAGGCGGTCAGGCGCCGCGTGGATCAGGGCGCCGCCGCGCTATGGATCACCGCCGATTCGCATGCCGCGAACGACGGTACACTGAAGGCGAACACGGTCGGCCGGATCGAGGGAACCCGCTGGTCCGCCCCAAGGAGCATGCAATGAAAAAACCGTTCAAATTCCGGTATGTCAATGAAATCGTCGGCGGCTTCATTCTGTTGGTAATCGCGGCGTTGCTGACGGGCGTTATCCTGGCCGGTCTGGCGCAACAATGGTTCGAGCCGAAACTCGAGCTGCGTATTCGATTCCCCCCCGAGGGATCGGCCGGCATCAAGAAAGGGGCGGAAGTCGTCATCATGGGCACGCTGGTCGGAACCGTGGATCGCGTGATCGTGGATGACGACGGCAGCATGGAAGGCGTGCTGTCGATCCAGCAGGAGTTTGCGCGTTTCATCCGGGACGATTCGCGGGCGGTACTGAAGAAGAAATTCGGCGTGGCAGGCGACGCCTTCGTGGAAATTACCAAAGGGGATGGCCCCGCCCTGCAGGACGCTATGCTTCCGAACGCCGCCGAGATCGATGCCGATTTGGTGGTGGCGCTGCAAACGTTGCTGGAGCAAGTCCAAAAGGCTGTCGAGGAATATGCCGGGCTGGCGGCCGATCTGCGCCAACCCGGCGGGCACGCGCAGCAAACGCTGCTGCAAACGCAGGACACGCTGCGCGAGGCGGAAGTTCTCATTGAAGGCGTTCAACGCCACTGGCTGCTCAAGAAATATATCGAGGACGACACTGCGCCGGAGCGTATCGGGCCGCTGGAGATGACGGTTCGGGAAGGAGAGGCGCTATGAGCCCTTGGTCCTTGAATCGCGCGTCGAACGGCGCCGGGCGCGTCGTCTTTTACCGTGTCCGGCTCGGGCTTGTCCTTGTGCCGATGGCGTTTATTCTGGCGGGCTGCGCCGCGTCGCCGCCGCCGCGTCAAGCCGATGCGATGGTCGCCGCCGCCTCCCGGCGCGGGCGCAATGCTTTCCAGGCTGGCAGCTACGAGGCCGCCGCCGGGCATTATCGCGAGGCGCTGAATCGCGCCCGCATGTTGAACAATCGCGCGGGCATTGGCGACAATGCTTGCAATTTGGCTGCGTGCCTCGTGGCGCTGCAACGTTTTGAACCGGCACGCGCCGTCTTGCGCGAGGCGATCGCCGAGTTCGAATTCGACCCTGTCGGCCGAGCCGACGCGCTCCTGATGATGGCGCGTATCGCGCACATCGAAGGCCGGCCCGATGAAGCGGGATCATGGCTTGACGACGTTCTGGGCCTTGATCTCAAGGGGGCGGACTTGGCCCGCGCGCGGGCGCATGCGTATCTGCTGCGGGCCGCGCTCCGGTGCGATGCCGGACAAGGGGAGTCGGCGCGGGCCGCGCTCGCTTCGGCCCGCCGCGCCGCGAAATCGTTCGATGCCCAGCCGCTGCTGCTTGCCGAAGACAAAATGCTGGACGGCCGCATCTTGATGCTCGAAAACAAGCCGCTCGATGCGGCGCGGCGCTTCGACGCGGCGGCCGACATCTACGAACGCGCGGGACGTCCCGCCGATGTCGCTCGGGGGCTCGCGCATGCGGCGGCCGGCTTTTTGGCGGCGGGCGATCCGGCCGCGGCGGCCGACCGCAGATACCGGGCGGCGCGCAGTCTGTTTGCCCAGGGCCGTATCGCCGCCGCAGTGCGGCAGTTGGATGACGGCATCGGCGCCGCGCGCGAGGCGCGCAGTCCCGAGCTGGAAAAGCGGCTCCGCGCATTGCTGACCGAAATCGAGGAAACAGTGCGAAGCGGCAAGGGCTCGGGTTGAATGTGGAGCGTACGCACAAACAAAGGAGGATGCATGATGAAGACGGTTGGATGGATCGGGTTGACCCTTGTCGGCGCGTGTCTGGCGGGGAGAGCGAACGCGTCGCAGATGAGCGTGCAGGTCCGGCAGGGCCCGCTGCGCTCCGCGCCCTCGTTCACGGGATCGGTCGTCGCGACACTGGCCTACGGCGACCGCGTGGCCACGTTGGAAAAACGGCCCGGCTGGATTCGGGTGTCGTTCGGGGAACACACGGGCTGGATGCACCAGTCGGCATTGACGCCCAAGCGCATTGTGTTGCAGTCCGGCGACGCCACGGCGCAGACCGGCGCATCGAGCGAAGAACTGGCTCTGGCCGGAAAAGGCTTCAACGCGGAAGTTGAAGACCAGTTCAAATCGCAAAACAAGGAGGCCGACTTCGCGGCGGTGGACCGCATGGAAAAACGCGCGGTCAGCCCCAAGGCGCTGGCCGAATTCCGCGCGAAAGGCGAGCTTAATTAAGGCGGGCTTCGCCCGCAACCCAAGTGTGTGGGTATGTGGGTTTGTGAGTATGTGAGTTTTCCCACACACACTCACGTACTCACACACTCACAAACAATCGGAGGCTAGGGGCTAGGGGTTAGGAGCTAGTGGCTAACGCCTAAGGGGCAACTTGTCACTGATTACTGATTACTGATTACTGATGACTTATTACCGGCCGAAGGCCGCCTTAGGGAGGATTGATTATGACCCGTAAGCATTGCATACAAGCGTTTATTCTAATCGGCATGACCCTTGCGGCAGGGTGTGCCGCGCTGACACAAATCGGAACCACGGTCGGTCAGGCCACCGGAACCTTGTCGCCCGAGGAAGCGCAAGCCATTACCCGCACGGCCGCAGCCGTGGAAAAGACCTTCGCGGACATCACGCCGGAGCAGGAATACTACATCGGTCGAGCGGTTACCGCGACCGTGCTGGGCCGCTACAACGCCTACGAAAACGAGGTGGCCCACCGTTATTTGACGACGCTGTGCCGAGTTCTGGCCGAAGCCTCCGATCTGCCCGAAACTTTCGGGGGCTATCACGTCCAGATTCTGGACACCGAAGAGATCAATGCCTTTGCCGCGCCCGGCGGATTCATTACCATATCGAAGGGCATGCTGCGGCTGTGCCGCAGCGAAGACGCTCTGGCGGCGGTGCTGGCGCACGAGATTGGCCATGTGCAGGCGCGGCATGGTCTGCGCGCCATCAAGAAGGGGCGGCTCACGTCGGCTCTGACGATCCTGGCTACGGAAAGCGCCAAAGCCTACGGCCCGCAAGAGCTGGCGCAGTTGACCACGGCGTTTGAAGGCTCCATTTCCGACATCGCCGGCACGCTGATGAACAGCGGCTATGCGCGCTCGCTGGAACGGGAAGCCGACCGCGCCGCCGTAACTATTCTGCAACGGGTCGGATACGATCCGCACGCGCTCGCGGACATGCTGGCGGAAATGAAAAAGAACTTGAAGCCTGGCGGATTGGATTTCGCCAAGACGCATCCCGATCCGGCCGACCGTATCGTCGACGTGAAGAAAATGATCGGCAGCCAACCGGTCCAACCCGTGTCCGCCGCCCGGCAGGCGCGCTTCCGGCAGGCCGTGGCAAGCATTTTGGATTAGGCCCTTAGCGCCTTAATCTGCCGCCCCTGCTGTAAAAAACAAGAAATTGGAGGCGTGATTGTTTGTGAGTGTGTGGGTGAGTGAGTGTGCGGGTAAAAACTCACATACTCACAAACCCACATACCCACACACTGGTTTGCGGGCGTAGGGTGGACTTTCAGTCCGCCTGACGGAGCGGCTCGGCTTCCCGAGCCGGATGATGCTGCCGCAAAGGATCGACGACAAGAACGAAACTTGAAAAAACAAATTCTGCCTGCAGAACCTGTAGAGCCGAAAAGGGCCAATGAACGATGAAAAAAAGAATCCTTTACGGCCTCCTCTGCGGGCTGGGCGGCGCGGGTTTCGC
>SLMC01000286.1 GCA_007133745.1 Kiritimatiellia bacterium | reverse complement strand
TCGTGATGCAGAAAGTTCGGCACGCAAATCGAAACCAGGTCGATATCCTCGCGTTTGAGCATCTCGCGATAGTCTTCGTATGTGTCGGGAATGTTCCATTTTCCCGCAATCTCGGGCAGATTGTCAAGGGCGGCCACCGCCGCGATGTTCACCTTGTCGTTGCGGCTGTAGCTGTCGCAATGGAAATCCGCCGCAAACTTAGAGCCGACTATGCCAACGTTGATCTTTCCATCCATGACCGTATTCCTTTTTTCGTTGCCTTTTGTAAAATATTTTTAAATTTTTCGGCGAGACCCGCCTAGCCTACTTCACCATCATGGCCAACAGCGCTTTTTTCGAATAGATGGCGTTCAAGGCTTCTCTGGGGATGATGGATTTCGAGCCGTCCATGACGGCGTCGGTCGCGCACACGCCGCGATGCGCGGGGCCGGAATGACTGTAGTGCACGTCCGGTTTGGCACAGGCCAAGACCTCGTCGGTAACGGTCCAGTGAGGAATTTCAACCTCCTTTTCCTCCGGCGACTGCTCGCCCGCCAGCATGCTGCGGATCAGGGTGCTGGCCTGAATGAAGTCGGCGTCGCGCACTGCCTCCTTGAGATTGGTGCAGACAGCCATCCGGGTTCCGGCCTCTTTGGCGCGGGCCTGTCCCTCATCCATGACGGCGCTGTTGATCGTGCGCGCGTAGGAGTCCGGCACGGCCAATGTCAAGTTGATGCCGATCACCGGGCAGACCCGGATAAAGGAGTGCAGAATGCCGCGGGCCATGCCCGTATAGACGAGATTCAGGCCTTCCAAGCGGCCTTTGGCCTCCTTGATGGCCATCAGTTCCCCGATCACATGCGTTGAATGATCGAGCGGCGTGCACGCGTTCAGGACCGGCTTGTCCATGTTTTGGCAAACGCTCTCGATATCGTCCTGAGTCCACAGGCGTCCGCAAAAGGTGTCGATGTACTGATCCAACGCCCGCGCGGTATCCGCCACCGATTCGCCGCGGCCCATTTGCGTTTCCTTGGCGGAAAGGTATACGTTGGATCCGCCCAGTTGCGCCATGGCCGCCTCGAAACCGAGCCGGGTCCGTGTGGACTCGTAAACGAACAGCAGGGCTTGCACTCGGCCCTTCAGCAAATCCGCGTAAGTCATGTCGTAGCGATGGTCGCGGAACCATTCCCCTAGCCCGATGATCTCGTTCAATTCCTCCCGGTTCAGCAGGCCGATATGCGGCAATTGCCGGCCTCGAATACGATCGCTGATTTCGGGTGGACGCCGACCGCTTTTTTCCTGTGCCATGATGCGCTCCTTTACGACTGGTTGAACAAAGAAAGCAATGTGGCGCCTGAACGATGGCAAGGCAAGAATAATTGGCGCTCGGCCCTGAAATAAGCGCCATTCAGGCATTGGCGTTTGTGTGCTCGCAGCAGAAAAAATCGCTTGTTTTAGGGTTAGCCCAGCTTGATGACACCGCCATTTCCTGATTTCGATACGGGCTTGAGCTTGATCACTCCGTCTTTCCCGCCCTTGATCTCTGACGGCGTCAGCTTGATAGGCTCGGAAGCTTTCTGTTCAGGCTCGGACGGTTTAGGCGACAAAACCGGCTTGACAGGCTCGGGCGCTGGACTGGCTTTCGGGATCGAAAACTTCACGGGCGCTGTTTCCGGATCGGGTTTGGGAGCCTTATAGGCCTCGAGCGCAGGCTCGGTCTTTGCCAACTCGGGGGCGAGTTTTAAAGGTGTCGGCGTCGGTTTCGGAGAAAGCGGGGTCGGTTTCGGCGGCTCGACTTTGGGCGCAACAGGCTCGGGCGCCGACTTGGCAGCGGACGGCACGGCCAAAGGCTCCCGCCGGGCGGGAGGCGGCACAAGCGCTTCAGCCTTGGGCTCCGGCTTCGGAGCGTGGACGCTTGGCTCCTGTTTCGCGGAAAGCGGGGTCGGTTTTACTGATTCTGCCGGGGGGTTGACGGCCGGGGCCGGTTTGGCAGCCGAAGACTCCATTGATTTAGGCGCGGGCGTTGCCGCCGCGATTTTCGGTTCGGCTTTAACAGTCGATTCGGAAACTTCAGGTGTCTTCTCCGTCGCAGCTTTCGGCTTGGACTCCGCCTCGGTCGCTTTCAGTTCGGCCTTGATGCGCGCGGATTCACGCCGCGTGTCCCTGAAACGCGTCGCAGCTTGTCCGACATTTTTTTTCAGCGCCCGCGCACCGCCTGCCAAGCTCTTTGCGGCCCGTACAAGATAAACACTCCCGCCGGCAGCGGCGGTTCGGCTCAGCATAAGCGCCTTTGAGGCGCCGGCCTTGAGTTTTTCCTTCCCGATGCCCGGTGTGGACACCGTTTCTTCCGCCAATGAGGGGTGCGGAATTTCCTCGGGCGGCGGCATGGCCACACCCAGATGTTCGGCCAATCGGGAGGCCATGTCTTCCAGTCGGGCAAAACGCCGGTCAGCCGTCGCATTCATGACGGCAACCTCTTTGCGGACGGATTCCGCCAGCGTTTGCCGTCTTTCCCAGGCGGCCGCGCGTTCCTCGCGAAAAGCCTGCCATTCAGACCGCAAATGGCGCGAACGCTCGCGCGTGACTTGCATCCACATGTCCATCCAGTCCCCGTATCCGGGCAAATCCCGTGCCAACCGGAGCATGGAACGCAGGAACAGCGGAACGATGCCGATCAAGCCGGCAAGCAAAACGAAACGATACACGTTTCCGAAGCTTGCGAACGAGAGGGCGACCGACCGGCCGAACGCCTGTACCGCCGTGGTCGCAGGTTCCAAAATGCCGGGAACCAGAGAAGGCCAAGTTTTGTCGAGCATTCCGCCGACGGTTTGCGGAAGAGCAAGCACACGGTGCAAAATGGCGAGCGGAAGATTGAAAACAGCCGCCAGCGTCTTGCCGGCTGTTTCCGTCGCCATCAAACGGCTCGCCGTCGCCAGCAAACCTGTCAACGCGACAGCCGACAGGAACACGCGCATCGAAAACATGAAATGGGTCGGTCGTTTCCGCGCCCAAATCAGCTTGCGTCCGAAACCCTGAAGAAAAAACAGCAGAAGAGCCGAACCCAAAACCATGCCGGCCGCCACCCATGGATTGACCGTTCGGGCCGCCACGCCTGTGCCGCCCAAATCTACGGTTGCGACAATCGATGCTCCGGGCTGATTGCGCGCAGCGATGGCATCGCAGAACAGGGCTGACAGGGCCATCCACAAAAGCAGTCCTAACAGAAAACCATAGGTTCTTACGGCTAGCAGGATGCCACGCCCCGTCCCGCTGAAGAATCCGCCGCCGCGCGCGGTTCCATAGGCGTCGCCCATGGCGAGAAAAATCGTTAGAAAAACAGCCGGCGCTCCGTAGTCCGGCTTGAAAATGGCCACGGCCACCGATCCAAGAAACAGAATGGCGAACAAAACGGCTTTCTTGACATTCAGGTTGTAGGCCTGCCCCAATCCCGGGATCAACGACAGCAAAGCGGGAATGACGGCAAGCGCAGCCGGCTTGCTCGTATCGTCGTAATCCATCCCTAAAGAAAGCCTATCCAAATCGGCGTCAGGGTCGCCCATGTCGGGGACAGGCGCGCTTTTCATCATTTCGGCTTTTCTCGCGGGCGCCACGGAGTCGGGCCGAGACGTTGGCGATGACGTTCGGGGCGCCGGCTTCGACAATGCGCTTGCCGATGCGGCGCCGCGCGGTTTCGGCGCGACTTGTTCGGCAGCCGGGGCCGATGCCGAAGTTCGATGTTCAACAGGCCCGACACCAGGCTTTGCTTGCGTATCGGGCGGTGCGGATTCATCGCGTGGCGGCTCGGGCGGCGGCATGAAATCGGACTTGGATTCCGAAGCGCTTTTTTCGGGACGAGTCGGCGCTGGTTTGACGGCCTGTTCTGCATCCTGTTTGGGCGGCGCCGGTTCGGGATCGGCGACAGCGCTTTTTTCAGGCCGTTTCAATGTGATCTCAGGCGAGCCGTCCGACGGGGCGCTGTCAATCGACTCGTCGACAATCTCTGATTCGCGCAAAGGCGATACAGGAACGGATTTATCGGAGGTCGGCTTCTTCCCCATATCGGTGAATCTCGCCTTGGGCGCTGGCGGATCCGGTTTAGGTCCGATCGGAAATTTGCGGGATGGAGGAGTCGGCTTCTCCTGAGACGAAGCGGAATTGGGGATAATCACCGGCGTCTGACAATTCGGGCAATCCCCCACTTCTCCTGCCATAATGTCCGGGGCCTTGATTTTCTGATCGCATTTCGGACAATGAAAAACAATGTTGCCCATAGATTCCTCCTCGCCGTCTCGTCAAGAAGACTTGCTTTCGTCCTGGTTCACGCGAAATCTAGTGTTCGTTCCTAGAATGTCTTCCAGCCTTTTGGTAAAATGATCCGCGCGAGGCAAACGCGGACGCGGCGGGGGCGAACGCTCAGCCGGCGGCTCAGGCTCGGGTGTCGTGGCCGTGTCGGCGTCAGGGTCGGTCGCATGGCGCCGGTACAGCGGCGAGCCGCCCCCCTCTAAAACCAGCATTTCGTCTTGGGGTCTGTCTTGACCGGGGGCCTGCACGCCGGTTTCGACAATACCGCTTTCCTCGGAACTCGGTTTCAACGAAGGATTCAAGGAAAATACGCCGTGCCGAAGCATGAACAGATCTTTTCGATACAGAATGCGACGAACATGCAATTTGGGCTTTTCTTCGGGAAGCATGGCCGGCGTTTCTTGCTTAAGACGCGCGTAGATGTCTTCGAACGATAAGGGCCGTTCGGAATTCGTAACGATTGCTATGATGGTATTCTTTAGATCGTGCGCTCCTGAACCATCCGTGTTCCTGGACCCGTCATCCATCAAGTCGGCTGTTTCACCTGAATTGGATGGCGTTTGCAATCTTGTCGATATCGCGGGCGGCTCCGGAACGTCTGCGGATTCTAAAGGAAGCGGGGTGTCGCCTGAAGCCAACCCTATCCTTTCGGCTATGGCCTCGCACATTTTTTCGACAGCCTCCATGCGCCTTTGCATGGCTTTTATCTGTAAAAACTGCTTATTGACAAGCGATTTCAGTTCCTCTTCCATCATAAGGCCTCATTCATACGCCCATTCCACGTGCATTAACAAAAAATAGTTTATTCAAAGCGGAATATCAAGCCTTATTTGTGAAAGGAAGAATAAACACAAGGCGAGCTGTCGCCCGCAACCCAGAGGTCAGATGTCAGAAGTCAGAAGTCGGGAAAAACGGTCAACCATCGGTTTACGAGAACGGCGACGAGAGCGGATAACGAGTTGGGATATGATCGTCCGCCCTTCTCGTCGCACGCAATCGTTATCCGAGGGTATATCGGCACAGCGGTGCGAATGCTTTTTGCAAGGGGTAAGGGATGGGGAGTGATCCTACGTGATCCATCAAAACTTATGCAAGGGATCGGCCAACGAGAACGGCGACGAGAACGGGTAGAGAGGATCCAATCGTTAACCGCTCTTGTCAACCGAAACAGAATGAAAACAGAGAGAAAAAGGGGATGAGCCGTTTAAACGGATCTAAGTCAAAAAATTCAACACATGAACGCCAACATTACGCACATACCGTATCGCCGCAAGGAAAAAGCCTTCTATCGGCTCCGGCAAGCTTCCCGTTATCGCAAGAAAAACCAATGACCAAAGAACGATCATCGCCACAACTTGCATCATGCGATACCGATGGCGATTCCGACCCAGCATGCCATGTGCCGATGCGCATTCCTGCCTGTCGCGCATGATTTCAGACAACACCGAAGCAGACCCCATTCCTGTTGACAAGTTTTTCATCTCCGCCCCCTTTCAATCCTACTCCAGCCCAGTCTGTTTAGTGCAAACTCCTCAACCCTTTTCAAAGCAACAACTGTGCCAAGCGTTGATTTAGCTACAATTGGCGTCTTGAAGGCATGTTTTTTCTCGTAATTGAAAAACGCCTTGTTCTTTTCACAGGTTGACAGGTGTTTGAACAGAAGACAACGAAGAAAAGTGGAATGTGGAACGTAGGGTGGACTTTCAGTCCGCCGATACTGTCAAGACTTATTGTGAGTGTATGAGTGCGGGGGTGAAAACTCACATACTCCCAACCCCGCATACCCACACACTTGGTTACGCTCACGCGACGATGATCGTATCTTCGCCGCTAATATCGTCCTTGTTAACTCGAATTTCGGTTTCACCGACTAAAATGACGTCGCCCGGCATGATTCGAGTGACTTCGATTCTTTGGCCATTCTTATAGGTGCCGTTGTTGGAGTGCATGTCGCGCAACACGAAAATGCCGTCCCAGTAACGTATGGCGGCATGGATACGCGAGCATTTTTCGTCCTCGATCCGGACCACAGCCTCCCGGCCCCGGCCCAATGTCACCACTTTTCCGATATCGACTTCGCGCAACCGAAGCGAAACCTTGCCGCCGTCTTTCTTGTCGTACATCAGGATCATCGCTAGGTCTCCTCCTTTATGCCAATTTGCGATACGCTATGGGATGGCGCTGTGTTTGTCAAGATCTGGTTGAAAAAAAACTGCAGATTTATAGCTTGCGCTATATGGCGCCATGCATTAGTGTCTTTCGCTTTTACGGTTTACACGGAGCATTATGCCAAAAGAGGACGCCATAGAAGTTGTTGGAACGGTCATGAAGGTTTTGCCTGCCACCATGTACCGGGTGAAGCTGGAAAACGGTCACGAATTGCTTGCCCATATTTCCGGAAAAATGCGCAAGCATTTCATTCGCATTACGACCGGCGACAAAGTGAACGTTCAGATTTCCCCTTACGATCTGACCAAAGGCCGGATCACCTACCGCCACAAGAATTAAGGCGGGCTTCGCCCGCAAACGAAGTGTGTGGGTATGCGGGTTTGGGAGTATGCGAGTTTTCACCCACGCACTCACGTACTCACGCACCCACAAACAACCCCGCCTCCAATTTCTTGTTGTTTTCGGCAGGACGGCGTGATTAAGGCGCTAATAGTTCAGCGTGCTGCCGCCGATGTATTCCCGCAGGATGGACGTGGACGGCACGTCGCGATCCGAGACAGGAAGAAAATTGAGCAGAAATTCCGAGAGCCGCCTGGCTTCGGCGTATTCCCGCATGGCCGGTTTGATCTGCATCAGCAACGGATCCACAAGCGGCTTGAGCGCCGCGAACTCGTAGTCCAGCGCCGAATTGAACGTGGCGTCCGCATGGCCCTGAAAAGGAAATATCCAGCGCTTTTCCCCTCGCCTCACGCTCGGCCACAGCCGCAAAGTCTCCAACGGGCTGTGTCCCCTGTACAGATGATCGCGCACAATGCGGCGCATCAGCCGGTTGTCCGTGGTCGAAAGCCGATTGTTGGAGTCGAGACTCAACTGCGTTAGCGCGTTCACGTAAATGCCAAACGTGCAGGTGTCGGGAATCCGGCGCGTCAACAGCGGGTTCAGCGCGTGAATGCCTTCGATGACGATCGGCTGACTCGGTCCCGCCCGCAAGGTCTCGCCCCGGTATTCGCGCTGTTTCGTCCCGAAATTGTAGCGAGGCAGCTCGATCGTTTCGCCGCCGATCAGCTTGAGCAAGTGCTCGTTGAAAAGCGCAAGGTCCACCGCTTCGATATGCTCGAAGTCCGGTTCGCCATCCTCGTCGAGCGGGTTCTGTTCTTTGCCCACGAAATAATTGTCCGTCGAAAGTGTCGAGGGCGCCAGGCCGTTGACCACCAAATGGGTTGTCAGTCGCTTGGCAAAAGTCGTTTTCCCCGCGCAGGACGGGCCGGCAATCAGGACAACCCGGATACGGTCCTTCGCTGCGCAAATTCGATCGGCAATGCGCGAAATTTTCTTCTCGTGCAACGCCTCGGCTGTTCGGATGAAGTGTCCGCTCTCGCCACGCGCAATCAGTTCGTTGAGACGCCCGGCCGTGTTGACCCCGAGGATCTTCCCCCATTCCTTGTGCTCCTTGAAAATCTGAAACAGATGCGGCTGATCCTCGAACGGTTCGATGTCGCGCGGATTTTCTCGCGTGGGCAAATGCAAAACGAATCCCGGCGGATAGGCGATCAGACGAAACGGCGGCAAAACGCCGGTACTCGGAATCAGCGGGCCGTGAGCCAAGTCGGAAAAGCCGGCGCACCAGTGAAGCACCGCATGGGGCGGATTGCGATGCTTCAGCAGATTCGACTTGTCATGTTGCCCCGAGCGCTCGAACGCGCGCATGGCGTCCATGTAGGCTATTTTGCGGCGCTCGACAGGAACATCCTTTTCGGCGAGTTCACGCATGTGCCGGTCCAGACGTTTCAGAATGTCGTCCGTCGCTCCGCCCGCAGCCGAACCGTCGATCCCGAATGAACAGTACAGGCCCGGACCGAACGAATGATCCACGGAAAAGCGGGCTTTCGGATAGACTTCGCGTACGGCTTTGGCCAGCACAAAGCAGAGCGATCGGCGGGCCAGCCGCCAGCCATGCGGATCGGCCAGAGTCAGAAAACGGACTTCGCTGTTGACCGTCAGGGGATAGGAGAGCGAACAAACGTCGTTGTTGACCAGCGCGCCGATATAAGGGAACCCCGATTCGGAACAGGGCCGGTCCATCAATGCGCCCGCCGTCATGCCGACCGGACAATCCCGTCCGTTCCCATCCTCGAAAACAACACGTATCGATCGTTCGGACTCCATCGCAAACACCTGTCCCCTCTCCATACGCATGCAAAACGCCAAACCGTCACCTTGTTTCGACTCGATAAACAAGCGTTCGGTCATGCGTGAATGAATGAACAATGGCAGAATGCAAGCATGACGGCAAGTTGATTTTAACAAAGGCATATTTCAAGGCGCTCATGGCGAAGCCGACCGGCGGCAAAGGCCTGCAGCCCTCCAACCGGTCGCCCTGGAGGGCGACGGACCCCGTCGCCGATCCTAATAGCACTCTTCCCGCTCGCCAATCCTGCCGGAGGCGGCTTTCGCTTGTGGTTCGTAGCTTTAACGCCTCAACCACACTGTCCTGCCGAAAAAACAAGAAATTGGAGGCGTGATTGTTTGCGAGTGCGTGCGTGGGTGCGTGGGTGGGTGAAAACTCACATACTCCCAAACCCACATACCCACACACTTGGGTTGCGGACGACAGCCCGCCTTGTCGAAGCAGCATCCGTGGTTGACAACTTTCGGTTGCTGGCGCCACCCGCGTTGCATTCCTTGTTTTCCATATTGACGCCCCTTGCTTTTCATGCTTGCATACCGCCTCACCCCAAGCAAAAGGATATTATGGCAACTCAATTGGAAAAGGCTCGCGCGGGAACCATCACCCCGGAAATGGAAAAAGCCGCTCAAAGGGAACGCATGCCTGCCGAACGCATCCGCGAAGCCGTGGCCAAAGGTCATGCCGTTCTGCCGTTCAATGCGGCGCACTCGCCGGAGACCGTCTCCGTGGTCGGCCGAGCCTTTCAAACGAAAATCAACGCCAATCTCGGCCGATCGGTCGAGTGTTCCTCCCTGCAGGAGGAAGCGGACAAGCTGCTCGGCGCCGTTGCGGTGGGCGCGGACTTCGTTATGGATCTGAGCGTGGGATCGGATTTGGCCGACCTGCGCATGGCGCTGCTGCAAGCGTGCCGCGTTCCGCTTGGCACGGTCCCGATTTACGAGGCCTTGTCCAGGGTTGGCGGGAAATCCGAGGATTTGAGCGAAGACGGACTGTTGTCGGTGATCGAAGAACATGCCCGTCAAGGAGTCGACTTTATGACTCTGCACGCCGGACTGCGTTTGGACCATGTGCCCATGGCTTTGAAACGGCGCATGGGCATTGTCAGCCGGGGCGGCGCCATACTCGCGCGCTGGATGCAGGCGCGGAACCGGGAAAATCCGCTGCTCGAACGCTGGAACGATGTGATGGCCGTATGCCGCCAACACGATGTGACCGTGTCGCTGGGCGACGGATTGAGACCCGGCTGCCTGGCGGACGCGAGCGACGAAGCGCAATTCGCCGAACTCGACGTACTGGGCGAGCTGGTAACGCGCTGCCGCGAGGCCGGTGTGCAAGTCATGGTGGAAGGCCCGGGCCATGTGCCGTTCGATCAGATCCAGATGAATATGGAGCGGGAACGCAGCGTTTGCGACGATGCCCCCTTTTACGTGCTGGGCCCCGTCGTAACCGATATCGCGCCCGGATACGATCATATCACCTCCTGTATCGGCGCCACCATGGCCGCCTTTCATGGCGCCGCCCTGCTCTGCTACGTGACGCCTTCCGAACACTTGCGGTTGCCGACCGCCGAAGATGTGCGCACCGGGGTCGTGGCCTACCGTATCGCGGCGCATGCGGCCGATGTGGCCCTCAAGCGGCCCGGCTGCCGGGACGCGGACGACCGTATGGCCCAGGCCCGTATGGACTTCGACTGGGACGCCCAGTTCGCCTTGGCGCTCGACGGCGAAACAGCGCGCGCCATGTACGAACAAGGCCGCGCCGGAACCGATCCCGCACCGGAATACTGCTCCATGTGCGGCAAGGATTTCTGCGCCGTACGCGCCACCCGCGAGATGGGCAAGAAGCCGTGAACAGCAGAGGCAAACACGGAAACGGGATGTTTGTTCGTGGAGCGGCAGAAGAAAAAAAATGAATGATGAGAGAAAAGAACGGGGGACCGATCCGTCCGACAAGACTGATCTGTCCGAGACCTCTTTCAGAGGCAAGCCTCTGCCGACACCGACGCCGGAAACAGTTCCGCAACCGCTCGCAACCGATTGGGCCGGACTCGAAGCGCTTGTCGCGCGATTGCGCAGTGAAACCGGATGCCCCTGGGATCGCAAGCAATCACTCGATTCGCTCAAGAAGCATTTGGTCGAGGAAACCTGCGAAGTTCTGGATGCGATCGATTCGGGCTCGCCCGATCACCATGCCGAGGAACTGGGCGACGTGCTGCTGCAAGTGGTCTTGCAGGCGCAAATTCGCAAGGAGGAAGGCCGGTTCACCCTGAACGACGTGGTGCGAGGGCTCTGCGAAAAACTGTTGAGGCGACACCCGCACGTGTTTGGCGACGCGTCGGCCGCCACCCCGCAGGAAGCCTTGAATCACTGGCGTCGCGTCAAGGCCCTGGAAAAAACCGCCGACTCCCCTGCCCCGTCCGTCACGGATCGCGCGCCACGCTGTCTGCCCGCGCTGCAACGCGCGCAAAAGGTTCAGGAACAGGCGGCCACGGTCGGCTTCGACTGGGAAACATCCGATGCCGTCATGCGCAAAGTGCGCGAAGAAACCGACGAATTGGATCACGCGCTTGCCGAAAGGAATCGGGCCGCCATTCGCGAGGAAATCGGAGATTTGCTGTTTGCGGTCGTCAATTTGAGCCGGTTTACGGACTTTGACGCCGAAGACGCCTTGCGGGCCGCTACGGCCAAGTTCATCCGTCGCTTCAAAGGCGTCGAACAACGGGCCGAACACGCGGGCAAGCCGCTGGCGTCATGTTCGGCCGAGGAAATGGATGCGCACTGGAACGCGGTCAAGGAAAAGGAAAAGGCGTCATGAATCTGTCGGTCCTGCCGCCTTCCGATTTGTCCGCCATGGAACCGTTGACCTGCCGCATGGATTTTGGCGACATTCCCGTCGGCGGCATTCCGTTCCGCCAAGCTTTGACGGAACGGCTGACAGCGGCCTGTCGGGACATCGGAAATAAACACAAGCCGACGATTTTCGTCAATGCCAATGTCTGGCCGTCTCGCGTCTTGGCCGAGCGTCTGGCCGGCATGGCCGGGGCGGCAAACGTGATCGCCAACGACGGGCGTGTGCTGGTCAAAATCGTTCCGGCCGACTCCGCCGGTCAGGAATCGCCGACGTCCGTACCCATAGACAAACCGTCCATTGAGGTTGTATATCCCTGGCATATCCTGGCTGTTCACGAGGCATTGATGGCTGCCATGACGGACAGCCTAGTCGATGGCGACGTGCACAGCTCCGCCGTTGTGAACGGCCCGCTCGTTCTGGGCGAAGGCAGCGTTGTGCTGCCGGGCGTCGTGATCGAAGGGCCCGTTGTTATCGGCCGACACTGCCGGATCGGACCCAATGCCTATTTGCGACCGCAGACGGCGCTTGGAGACCATGTCCATGTCGGACAGGCGGTCGAGATCAAGAACTCCATTCTCATGGACCATGTCAGCGCCGGCCACTTGAGCTATATGGGCGATTCGATCGTGTGCCGCCATGTCAACTTCGGAGCAGGTACGATTCTGTCGAATTTACGGCACGACGGGCGCCATCACCGGTCCATGGCGAACGGACGCCTCGTCGATACCGGGCGCCGAAAATGGGGCGCCGTGGTCGGCGAGCATGTGCATACCGGCATTCACACCGCCATTTATCCGGGCCGCAAGCTTTGGCCCGACACGACTACGCGGCCCGGCGCCGTTGTGGATCGCGATCTCTGCGCCCTTACGGACTGACCTTGCGAAATGTTCAAACAAGCGCTATGGGTCGCCGCCATCCGCTTGGCGCGCGGCAAAAAAAGGTTGCTTGACGCATGCAAGCCGAATTTCGTACCTTCGCTTCACGTATTTTGCTTGATCATCTGCAAGCCCTTACCCCGGTAGCTCAGCTGGACAGAGCAACGGATTCCTAATCCGTAGGTCGGAGGTTCAAATCCTCTCCGGGGTACCAGCCGAAACACCCGGGAAACAGCGTTTTCATAAATAGCCGACCCGAAAGGAAAGGCAACAATGCGGGAATAAGACGCTAACGCACCGGTATTCCGCAGAGCCTTTGCGACAGAAACGCCACAGGTTTGTGTTGAACGGTCAAGCGGACTTAACCATACTCGGTAAGGAGGCAACAAGCCCATGGCTTTGAAGAAGTCGCAACTATACAGTTCGCTGTGGCAAAGCTGCGATGAACTGCGCGGGGGGATGGATGCCTCGCAGTACAAGGATTATGTGCTGGCGATGCTGTTTCTCAAGTACGTCAGCGATAAATACGCAGGCGTCCCGTACTCGCCGATCACGGTTCCCGAAGGGGCCTGCTTTCGGGACATGGTCGCTCTGAAAGGCAAGCCGGATATCGGCGATCAGATCAACAAGCGGATCTTCGGCCGGCTCACCGAGGCCAACCGCCAACTCGCGCGATCCGACTTCCCCAACTTCAACGATCCCGTAAAACTGGGCGACGGCAAGGAAATGGTGGACCGGCTGACGAACCTGGTCGCCATTTTCGAGAACAAGGCCTTGGATTTCTCGAAGAACCGCGCGGCCGGCGACGATTTGCTGGGGGATGCCTACGAGTATCTAATGCGGCATTTCGCCACCGAAAGCGGCAAGTCCAAGGGGCAGTTCTATACCCCGGCCGAAGTCAGCCGGATTATGGCGCAGGTGATCGGCATCCGCGAAGACCGGACAACCAACGCCACCACGGTGTACGACCCCACTTGCGGCTCCGGCTCGCTGCTGCTCAAGGTGGGCGACGAAGCCACGGCCGATGTCACGCTCTACGGACAGGAAAAAGACGCCGCCACCAGCGGTCTGGCACGCATGAACCTGATCCTGCACAACTGTCCCACCGCCGTGGTCATGCAGGGCAACACGCTGGCCAACCCGCTTTTCAAAGAAGAGAACCGGCTCAAGACGTTCGATTATGTCGTGGCCAATCCCCCCTTTTCCGACAAGCGCTGGAGCAATGGCCTGGACCCCCTGAACGATCCGTACGACCGTTTTGCGCCGTTCGGCGTCCCTCCATCCAAGCAGGGCGACTACGCGTACCTGCTGCATATTGTCCGCTCGCTCAAAAGCGCCGGCAAGGGCGCCTGCATTCTGCCGCATGGCGTTCTGTTTCGCGGCAACGCGGAAGCCGAGATCCGCCGTACGCTCGTGCGCAAAGGCTACATCAAGGGCATCATCGGGCTGCCCGCGAACCT
>SLMC01000125.1 GCA_007133745.1 Kiritimatiellia bacterium | reverse complement strand
TTGTCTTGCCTCGGACTATCGCACAGTGCGTTGCATAATTTCCGAGCGAGGCAATCACCGTTTTCGCTTGCTATCATTGTTCCAACATTCCCTCTTTCCATTATTCCATGGGATGACAGTGGTCTCGTTTCCCCAGGAAAACGGTCATTTCTTTTCCCTGGCCAAATTGCCCATGCGTTTGACAAAATTCTTGAAGCTGGACCGTGTTTCCTGCGGTTCGTTGCCGAACTCGATGTCCACGTTTTTCAAGGGGTTCAAAGGCCGGCCTTCGGTCATGGCTTCGACCGTTTTGCGGTTGAAGGCGGCGGGATGATAGTCGGGTTTGATTTCCAGAGCGCGGTCGAGCGCGGCCAGCGCATCGGCTTTGCGACCCAGTTGGGCGTAGCATCGCGCCAGAGCGCCATGCGTGGGCGGGTTGCGTTCGTTTAGCGCGAGGCAGGCGCGAAGCGCGTCCAGCGCTTCCGTCCATTTTTCACGCTCCATAAGTTCAATCGCAAGGTTGAAGTGGTCTTCCGTCTTCAGGAATTGGTCCGTATCCAGATTTTCTTCGACGCGCAAAGCGTTGTCGATGCCATGCAGTTTATTTTTTGCGATATGGACCGCTTCTTCGTCGGGCTTTCCGAATTCGACGACATGGCGATAGGCGCGGATGGCGTCCGCCAATTCCCGCAGAAGCAAGTGTTCCGTCGCCTTGTTGAAGTGCGCTTCGACAAAGCCGGGAAAGAGCGCAATGGCTTTGTCGTACCATGATACCGCTTCATGCGATTCATGGTTCAAACTGTGCGCGACCCCCATGGCATAGCATGCGAGATGACTTTCCAATACCCGGTCTTGCAACCGCGCCATGTCTTCCAGGGCCTCGTCCGCAAATCCGTCATCGGCCAGACACAGGGCCTTGTCGGCGGCCTCGGCCAGATCGGGGTCTGTTTCCGGTTCGCCCTTACGGTTGCGCTCCGGTTGTAGAAGTTTCTCGATTCTGTCGCCGCCGTTTTCATCGTCATCGTCATTTATGTTCACCCGCATCACATACCGAACGCCGTCCGGTCCGAACCGTTCCTTGAGTTTGGCTGTAACGCGGCGGATCATGACTTCGGAATCGTATGCCCCGGCTATGTAAAGCGGTTTTCCATCCTTGCCGAACGTGAAGGTTTCCTTGCATTCGGACGCATCGATACCGGTCAGCATGGGTTCGGCATCCCGAAAATCGGGGTGCGGTTCGAGGCCCAAGTCGAGGGCGTAGGCGATGGCGTCCTCCACCAGTTTTCGCGCATGGCCCGGCGATACGGATTGCATATCCTGATCGGTTAACTTCGTTTCGATCATCTCGTCGAATTCCAGAGGAGAAGTGATTGTCGGAAAGGCGTCCTTAACGCCAAGGCAATAGGCGTCGATCAGAAAAAAACCCGAGGCAATGCTTTCGTTCGGCAGTTTTCGCGCGACGATGACGTGGCCGATGCCGGTCTCGAAAATGCTGCGTGCGACAAGCGCGGCATGGACCGGAGCCTGTTCCATCTCGGCGCGTGTGCAGTCGAACGGCGCAAAGCGCCCGCCCGAATGCGCCTGCGCCCGTTTCCTTCGGTTTTTACGGGCGGCTTCGCGCGCTTTCTTCTTCGCCCGATTCATCATCATGCGTCGTTTGTCTTTGGCCATAGGGCTCCTTGTGAAATTCATGAATTCTTCGATTCGACCGTATTGGGAGACTACCTTTGTTTCGCCGGTAAGCACAAGGCGAAACTGAACCCAGCGAAGCGACAAAGAGGGCTCGACAGCCTGAATGTTTTCGATATAATGATTTTTGTTCGGCGAATAGTCGCCAAGACGAGCCGGGGAAAACAATCGAGTCGGAAAGGGGTGCGCATGAAGGTCGCGTCCGCCAGAGTTGCGGATGCCGCTCTGCGGGAGCGGGTCAAGGAGCTGGAATGCTTTTACGCCATTGCGCAGGTGGCCTCCGAGCCGGACTATTCGGTGTGTGAAATGCTTGAGCGCGTGACGAACCTGTTGCCTGCCGCATGGCGTTTCCCCGATCGGGCCTGCGCCAGCATCGAGTTCGACGCGTTGCGTCTGTACAGCGATACCGCCCGGCTCATGGCCGAGGATACGCGGCAGGAAGCCGCCATAGTGGTGCGGGGCGTCGTGCGCGGAAAAATCGCGGTGGGCTATCCCCTGAAATTCGCGCCGTCTCGCGAAAGTTTTCTGCTGGCCGAGGAACAGCGGCTCCTGAACGAAGTGGCCCGCAAGATTGCCGATGTTGCGGAGAGGATGGAAGTTCGTCAGGCGCACGAGGCGTTGCAGGAACAGTTGCGGCATGCGGATCGTTTGGCGACCATTGGGCAACTGGCCTCTGGAATAGCCCATGAGCTTAACGAGCCGCTGGGCAGCATCCTCGGCTTTGCCCAACTGCTCGCGAAGACACCGAGAATGCCGCGTGGCGCGCGGGACGATTTGGCCAAGGTCGAGATGGCCGCGTTGCATGCCCGGGACATTATCCGGAAGCTCATGGTGTTCGCCCGGCAGTCGCCACCCCGGCTGGAAGAGGTTGATATCAACCGGATTGTCAAGGAGAGTTCCAGTATTTGGGTTTGGCGCTGCGAAGATGCCGGTGTGCGAGTCAAATATGTTCTGGATGCCGCCTTGCCCGCCATCCTGGCCGACGAAGGTCAGGTCAGGCAGGTGGTCACCAATCTCGTGGTCAACGCGGTTCAGGCCATGCCGGAGGGCGGGGCCGTGACTTTGGCGACAGAGACGAGTCGGTCGTGGGTGGATTTGAGCGTTGCCGATACCGGGCTCGGCATGTCGTCCGATGTTCTGAAAAGGATGTTCGATCCCTTTTTCACAACCAAGGATGTCAACCAGGGCACGGGGCTCGGGTTGTCTGTTGTCCATGGCATTGTTGCGGCTCATGGGGGCAGGATTTCCGTGGAAAGCAAGGACGGACGGGGCACGCGCATCCGTGCGCGATTTCCGAGAAGACGATGTGGCTCGGCACAAACTCCGTCGCAAGAAGAGGGCCATTCAGATGCGTGAAAAGGAACGGATTCTTGTGGTTGACGATGCGCCCGACACGCTGGAGGTTGTCGAACGCCATTTGATCGGGGCCGGATACAGGGTCATGACGGCGCCTGGCGTGACCGAGGCGGTGCGCGCGCTCGATACGGTGCATGTGGACGCGGTGATCACGGACTTGCGCATGCCCAGAGCCAGCGGCATGGATCTGATTCGCCACGTGCGCGAAAACTTTCATGATACCGAAGTGGTCATGCTCACCGGGTACGCGTCCATTCCGAGCGCCGTGGAAGCCATGCGGATTGGTGCGCAGGAATATCTGGTCAAGCCTTTTACGGAAGATGAATTGCTTTCCGCTGTCAGGCGCGTCCTGGACCGGTTGCGCTTGCGTCGGCCCGGCCGTCTCCCGAAAGAGCAGCTCGCGCCTTCCGCCTGGGGACTGATCGGGGAATCCAGCGCGATGCGCTCCGTTTACCGCATGATCGACAAGGCGGCTCAAAGCTCGGCCGCCGTGCTGATTTCGGGAGAAAGCGGTACCGGCAAGGAACTTGTCGCGCGAGCCATACATTACCAGGGCGCGCGCCGTTCCGCGCCCTTTGTTCCCGTGAACTGCGGCGGCATTCCGGAGGGCCTGCTGGAAAGCGAGTTGTTCGGATACCGAAAGGGCGCCTTCACGGGCGCAAACGAGTCGCGGCCCGGTTTTTTTCAAACTGCCGAGGGCGGCAGTATTTTTCTGGACGAGATCGCCGAACTCGGTTTGCCGATGCAGGCCGCACTGCTCCGGGTGCTGCAGGATAAATCCGTCTTCATGGTGGGGGCCCGCAAGTCGCAAAAGGCGGATGTCCGAGTCTTGGCTGCCACGAACAAACAGCTGAGCGAACTGGTTGAACAAGACCGCTTCCGTCAGGATCTCTATTATCGCATCAATGTCATACCCGTCGATATTCCTCCGTTGCGCGAACGCGACAACGATGTGCTGCTTCTCGCGCGAAGCGCGGCCAGACGGTTCGCCCGGGACTTGCGCAAGCCCGAACCGTCCTTCACGAACAGAGCCTTGAATGCCCTGCGGTCCTATCCTTGGCCCGGCAATGTGCGTGAACTGGAAAACGTTGTTCATCGACTGGTCCTGATGTCAGAACAGGATGTTATCGACGCGCCCGATCTTCCTGCCCTGATGCGTTTTTCGGCTCGACACACTTCCGGGAATGTGAACAGAACGCTCGCCGAAGTCAATGCCGCTCATATTCAGGTCGTGCTCGCCAGTGTGGGCGGCAACAAAAGCCGCGCCGCCGCCATACTTGGAATCGACAGAAAAACGCTTAGAAACAAACTCGATCCAAGTCGCACACCTTAATCTGAACGGGGGGAATAACCCCGGGCGGGTATATTCTCCCCACTTGGCGCGTGGCGTCCTGTTCCCTTGGCGCTATAGGATTGTCGCATCGACGTCGCCTAGGTTCTTCTTTTCGCCGTCTGAAGTCTCTTGTAATCAATACCTTGCGCTTTCCGATCCTCTCGCCTGTTCGCTGCAGTCCGTCCCGGTGCGCTTCAGTGGCCGAAGTTGGCATAGGTTCTGCATTATAGTGTCTGTTTGAAACGGTCTTATGAAACGGTTCTTATAGCCAATAACGAAGCGAAAGGAGGGCACATCATGGCCAAGATGCAGAAAGGCGATAAAATGCGAAAACCCGTGCGAACTCTGAAAGAAAAGCGCCAGGCCAAAAAAGCCAAAAAAAGCAAGCCGTCGAGCCCGGTGTCCTGATTCGGCAAATCGAAAAATTTTGCTTAAGGCTAGCGTGGCGCTGAAGAAGGAGAGTACACATGACTAACTCGACCATTGTGCTGACAAACGACGATGAAATCAAGCTGAAAACGCTGATTGCCATCAGCCGGAGAAACGGCCATACGCGCGACGAAGCGGCTTTGTGTCAGCTTGCCGAAGAAGTGGGGCGCGCACTGATTGTCCCTTCGAAGGATATTCCCCCGAACGTCGTGACTATGAATTCGGCCGTTGAAGCGCGAGACATGGATACGGGCGAATCGTTGCGGTTAACGGTGTCATGGCCCGAAGATTCCGATTTCACGGCCGGACGCGTCAATGTGCTCGCTCCCTTGGGCATGGCGTTGCTGGGCGCGAACGAGGGCGACGAAGTGGAGTGGCCTGTTCCAGACGGAATAAGACGGATTCGTCTGCAATCGGTCGTTTATCAGCCGGAATCGGCAGCCGGACGAGCATCCTGTTTAGTGCCTTAATCTGCCGCCCCTGCGATAAAAAGCAAGAAAAATAGGCCTGCCCGTATTGATGGATCAGGCCAAGAGGCTGGTTGTCTTTGAACATCGAACATCGAACACTCAACATCGAACATCGAAATGTGGAATTAAAACTCCATTTCGATGGGTTTGGCCAGGAGGTCAGCCCGGAAAACCGGTTGACGCGTACGGCGACGATTACGGATTACGAAAAAAGAGCCGTCTTCCCTGACGTCTGACGTCTGACATCTGTCCTCTGACCTCTGGGGCGAGGGTGGCGGGTCTGATCTTCGGTTGGGGCAGCCCCGCCATAGGAAAACAGCATGAAAAAGAAGGAACGACCGATCTCCGTCCATCCGTTGCGCGAGCCCGCCATTGTGGCGGTCGTTCCCGCCACGGGCAAAGAGTCTGTCATCCGATGGTATGCCAAGCTTGTCGGAGGCCGTTTCAACGCCCGCATTCAGGTTGTTCGCGCGCCGCCCGACCCCGAGCCCTTCGTGCTGAATGATGCCCTGCGTCGGGAAACAAAGCAGCGTGGCATGACGGACGGCTCTTCCGAATCGACTCAAGCCACGGAAGAGAACCCCGTAGGGTTTTTGATCGCCGACTGGGATTGGGACAAGGATCGCCATCAGACGCTGCTGCAACAGGTTGCCGAATTGGATATACCGGCCGTATTCGTACGCCAGGCGCGCTTGGACGGCGTTCGTCGCGTGCTCGTGGCGACCGCCGGGGGGCCACATACGCTTCAGCATATGTGGGTGGCCAGAGAAATCAGTTCCACTCTGAAAGTTCCTGTGCGCGTTGTGCGCATGGTGCATCCCGACGAGCAGGATGCCCGGAATGCCTCCGGCGTTTCGTCTTGGTCCGAAACCGCCGGTACCGAGGCCTCGCGGCTGCTAGGTTTGGCATTGGCCGCCGATATAATCGTTACGGACGATTGCGCCAAGGGAATCGCCAACAGTCTTCGAGACGGTGATCTTCTGGTCATGGGCGCGCCCAGTCCCTTCCAAATCGCCGAGCATTTCGTCGAAACCATTCCCGCTGCCGTTGCGCGGCTTGTGGATACGCCTTTGGTTCTGATGCATTCCCGCCGTTCCGGGCGACTGACCCTGCGCAGCCTTTTCTGGGGCCGACTCGCCAGAGTGGGCTTGCGTCTTCCGGACAAGGAGGCCGTCATCGCCGAACTTATCGATGCACTGATCAGTCACAACCAAGTGCCGTTTTCACTGAGATCCAAACTCGTCGAGTGCGCCATGCGGCGCGAACGGATGGGATCATCCGCCGTTGATGGCCAGACGGCTTTTCCCCATATTCGGTTGCCGGGTTTTCTCGGGGTCGCTGGCGCTTTGGCCGTTTGTCCCGACGGCGTCGATTTCGGAAGCCCCGATGGTTCCCTCGCGAAATTCGTGTTTTTGCTCGTGACGACCGATGGCTTTTGCGACGACTATTTAGCGGTCTTGGCGCGTATCGCCCGGCGCATGATACGGCCCGAAGTCCGGGATGCGCTTTTGACCTGTACCACGCAGGCCGAAATACTCGACGTGCTTGAACCGAACACGACGTCTCTTTTGTGACGCGGCAAACAGAACGGAAACAACAAGGGAACGAAGAATGTCATGGGGTGCGGACGCGGAGCGGACCGGTTCGCGAAACAAGGGTTGGAGGACCATCGCCATTATGAAGACTATGCAATCGGTTACGAAAGACGAGGGGCGTGACGGCGCCCAGGACAAGCTTGGCAGAACGCCGTTGCACTTGGCGTTTGTCAAAGGTTGCCCTGAGGAAGCCAAGCGATTGATCGACGAGAACGCCAATGTCAATGCCTGCGACCACGATGGATTCGCGCCTTTGCACCTGGCCGTGTCCAAAGGCTTCCGGGATTTGGCCGAATGTCTCATCGAAAAAGGGGCGAACGTGAATGCCGGAGACAAGGACGGCAGGTCGCCCCTGCATTGGGTTGCTTTCTTCGGCAATCGAAGCATGACCCAGTTTCTGATTGAAAAAGGCGCCGACTTGGACGCTGTCGACAAGGATGGCCGAACAGCGCTTCATAGATGCGCAACCCGAGGCGTTTGCAGTGTGGCCGAATTGCTGTTGGTCAGAGGCGCGAACGTGAACGCCGTGGACAACGATCGGAAGACGCCGCTGCACTATGCCGTCGACTGGAACCACGTGTCCATGGCCAAGCTTCTGATGGTGAACGGCGCGAACGTGGACGCCGTGGACAACGATCGGAAAACGCCGCTGTACTATGCCGCCGCCGTCAGAGGCCATAGCGAGATGACCGACCTGCTTCGGTGGCATGGCGCCAAGGAATAGCTTGCGCTTCCGGGTGTTCCGAGTGATTTTAAAGCGTGAACTGCGAACGTGGAAGCGAGCCGTTCAGCCTTCAGGCTGTTTTCGCAACCTTTCCCTTGTTCAGTTCTCCAACAAGGACTGTCCAAGCGAACAAGTGAAGACGCCGGTCGCATGCCGACAAGGTAGGGTAATACCCTATAGAACAGCATCGGCGCAGGATGTAGTGTAGTATGTTCTGCTTATAAGGGGACTGGCGAGTCGGTGGCACGAGCGCAGCGGCTCGCGCCTCCTTCCGGACGCGGGGGAGGGCGCGAGCTTGAGCTGCTTCCCAAACAAGAATCAGGGAGGAACCATGTCAAAGATTAAACTCATTGTTCTGCTGGGTCTGGCCGTGACGGCCATCGTGCTGGTGTTGCAGAACACGCAGACGGTCGCCACGCGACTGCTTTTCGTCACGGTTGCCATGCCGCTGGCGGCCCTGTTGTCGCTCACGCTGCTCATCGGGTTTGCGGGCGGGATTCTCCTCGCGCTGAGAGTCGGCAAACAACGCCTGTAGGATGCGACTCCGCTTGACGCAGGGTGGACGGTCAGTCCGCCCGTCGTCAAAGCGGTCAATCCGAGCCACGCCACGTTTCGAAAGATCAAGCAGAACCTTTTCCGGGCTTTTTTCTGCAACATCGTGATGATCCCGATGGCGATCATGGGCATGATGCACCCGGTGTTGGCTGAAATCGCCATGGCCGTCAGTTCCGTGAGCGTGGTGACCAACTCGAGACGCCTGCGGAACGTGAACATCGCGCGCTTTGCCAATAGCGCCGCATCCGCAGAAAGCCCGCATGGGGGTGGCGGCTGAACACGCACCAGCGGCGAGATGCCTATTGCCGCAAAACCCGGTTGGATTTGCCCAAAGGGGCGCAGGCGTCCCGCAATGAAGTGGGCAAGGGAAGATTAATCTTTCGCCATGTAACAGAGCCTGCCGAAAAAAACGCGATTATTAGGGTTTTCTTTTTTCTGTGTTTCGTTATGTTATCGGAAAATGAACAAGCCAACTCGCATACGCATACCGCCCCGTGCCGCACTGGCGATGATCGGCGCCTATGTTCGGCAACGTCTTGCCGAACAGGTTCGGGCCGTGGCCTTTATCGTGATTTACCTGGTGGCGTTTCAAATGCTCGTGCTGCGAACGACGCCCGCCAATGCCTTGCGGGTCGCGGCCGGGATCGGCATGGTCGTGCTCGGGTTGACCTTGTTTCTCGAAGGCCTGATTCTGGGCCTCATGCCGATCGGGGAGCGCGTAGGGCTTAAGCTTCCGCAACGGAGCGGATTGGCGGTCATTGTCGTCTTCGGTGTTTTGCTGGGTGTCGGTTCCACCTTGGCGGAACCGGCCGTGGCGGCCTTGCGGGTTATGGGCGGCTTTGTCAAGGCCTGGGAGGCGCCGCTGCTTTACCATCTGCTGCAAAACGATCCCGGCAAACTGGTGATCGCGATCGGAATTGGCGTCGGTATTGCGGTCGCCGTCGGCATGGTGCGCCTGTTTTACGGTTTGTCCATCAAACCGTTCGTTTACGTGCTGGTGCCGTTGCTGTTGGCCGTGTCCGTGTATTGCAGCTTGAACGAGAATCTTGCGGCTTTGCTCGGATTGGCCTGGGATGCCGGCGCGGTGACGACAGGCGCGGTGACGGTTCCGCTGGTACTGGCGCTGGGCATCGGCGTGTCCCGCTCCATTGGCAAGCGGAAAGACGGCTCGGGCGGGTTCGGCATCATTATGCTAGCCTCCGCTTTTCCGGTCCTGACCGTGCTGGCGTTGGGCATTCTGCTCGACCCGGCGCTTCCGCGCGCCATGGGCGAGCCGGAATTCTTCGATCCGGCGCGTCGCGCGGAGGTCATGCGCATGTTTCCGTCGGAATCCCATCTGCTTAGCCACGCCTATCGGCGCGGAAGCGATGCCGGGCGCAAGGTTTTGCATGGCGACGCCGAGTCGCATCGTCAAGCGGTCCGTTCGCTCGCGGAGCCTGCCGCGCGCCAGGCGATACTGGGCGACATGGCTTTGGCCGTATGGCTGCGCGACCGAGCCTCGGACGAGGAACGCGCGCTGGTGTCCGCGGCGTCCGGACGTGGCGATGTTGTCGGCGTGGCCAATTCGTATTTGACGCCCGTACGCGACGTGCTTTGGCAGGAATCGGGTGGCGCGTTGCGTTCGGTTGTGCCGCTGACGGCGCTGCTGTTGGCCGTGCTGGTTCTTTTTCTGCGCGATCGCCTTCGCCATAACGACGAAATCATGCTGGGCATCGCCCTGAGTCTGGCGGGCATGGCGTTCCTGACCAGCGGCATTCGGACCGGGCTGGCTCCGTTGGGCGACGAGGTCGGCCGTTCCTTGCCGCGCGTGTTTCGCAGCGAAGCCCGCGAACAGGAGCGGGTGCTGCTGGAGACGTTCGATCCGGAGCATGTGTTTTACGTCTATGGACCGGACGGGAGGCGGGACGGCTTTTTCCATCTTCGCGACCGGTCGGGAACCCTGCGGACCGAGCCTTACGATGCCGCACGTTTCGATGCCGAAACGGGGCGTTACGAGCATATTGTCATAAGCGCTCCTCTTTTCCACGCCAATTTGACGTTTGCCGGGATCGGTCTGGTCATCCTGTTCGCGTTCGGGCTGGGCTATGGCTCGACGTTGGCCGAGCCGGCCCTCGCGGCGCTGGGCCGCAAAGTCGAGGACATTACGGTTGGAACGGTCAAGCGCGCGGGCGTGGTTCGCGCCGTTTCGTTCGGTGTGGGGTTGGGCTTGATTGCCGGGGTAGCTCGCATCCTTTACAATATTCCGACCCTGTGGCTGATTCTGCCGCCCTACGTGCTGCTGCTCTGGCTGACGCGCTTGAGCGAGGAAGATTTCGCCGGTATTGCCTGGGACTGCGGCGGCGTCACCACCGGTGTCGTGACCGTGCCGCTTGTGATGGCGATGGGGCTGAGTATCGGCGGCGAACTGAATGTCGTGGACGGGTTCGGCACGCTGGCGCTGGCGTCGGCGTATCCGATCGTCACCGTTCTGGTTTACGGGTTGGCGCTGCGCTCGCGGCAACGGCGCAGCATACGCGTTTCGCAGGAGGCCGGCCATGAATGATTTCCCGATGGAACCGAAACCCGCGACCCGCATCACCTGCATGGCGCATCGGCTGTTGGCGCGTCCAATCATGGAACGGCTGACCTCGCTGGGCGCGGGCGCGGCGCTGGTTGAAAACGCGCGGTGCGTGCGGCAGCGCGTCCGAGCGCGCGGCTGGGGGTTGCCGGGTCAGGCCACAGACCTCGACGATTCGCCTATGGACGTGTTTCGGGTCGCCGTTGCGCGCGAGGCGGCCGACCGTGTCGCGCGCGAACTGATCGAGGCGGGCGAGTTGCGGACGCCGGGCCATGGCATGCTGTACGCGCAGGACCTGGTCGAATACAGCCGAGCCGAGCCGCCCGCTATCGATCCCGATCCGGACACACGGTCCGACGGCATGTTGCGCGACATGGCTTTGCTGACCTGCATCCTTTCGATGGCCGGGAGCGGGGAACAGCTTGCCCGCATCGCCTTGACGCTGGGCGCCGGCGTCCCCGTGGTCAGCCGCGGCATCGGCACCGGCATTCGCGACCGTTTAGGGCTTCTGCGTATTGCCATCACGCCCGAAAAGGAGATTGTGCGTCTCATGATTCCCGCGCACGATGCCGACGGCATTCGGCGCCTGCTGATCGAAGAGGGACGTCTGGACCGGCCGGGCGGCGGTTTTCTGTATCAGACTCCGATACGGGCCGGATTGGCCGATCCGCTCTTGCGCATTGGTCGCCAACGTCATGCCGCCAGCATGGAGCAGATTATCGCCGCTTTGGACGACATCAAGGCGGGGACCGCGTGGCGCAAGCGTTTTGTCGCCATCGAGGATCGCCCGGAGCATGTCGCGCGTCTGACGCGGCGCCACTATCGCGAGATCGTCTTTACCTGTTCCGAAGGACGCGCCGACGACTGGGTGCGCGTGGCCATGACGGCCGGCGCCGATGGCGCCACCACGTCGCGGGCCCGTCGGCTTGGCGCCGATTCTGCCGAGGGCGCCGGCGTCGCGCGAGAAACGGGTGTGCTCTGCGTGCCCTCCGCCATGGCCGATGCCGTTTTGGAGGCTTTGCGGGATTTTGCCGCTCGATCCGACGATAGCGCCTCCCGCATTCAAGCGCTCGACGCGCCCGCTGTCTTTACGCATCAGCGCAAACGCTGACGCTGATTGATCGCCGCGGCAAAGCCGCAGTCAAATCGGAGTTTTTACAGGATGCAACGAAGGCCGGAAGATCGCACGGCATCTTTTCCCGCTTGATATGTCAGCGCAAAACAGGATACCTTCAATGCCTCCGATGCGGGGTGTTCGATGGCGAGACGATGGAACAGACAGGAGCGGTTGTGAGCGACAAGTCCGGATCGAGGGCGCAAGCCCATTTGATGCTGCGTCTCAAAATCGGAGTTACGGCCCTGATTACCGTAATGGTGGTTGGGACGGCGGGATATTCCTGGGTCGAAGGCTGGCCTTGGCTGCTGAGCCTCTACATGACCGTGATCACGATTTCGTCGGTCGGATTCAAGGAGGTAGCCGATCTTTCCGATGTCGGGCGGATATTTACCATAGCGTTGATTTTCGGCGGGATCGGCTCCGTCGCGCTGGTGGGCTCGAGCGCGGTGGAATGGATGATCGAACAGCACGCGAGTTACGGGGGGGTACGAAGAAAAATGAACAAGCTGGCCGGCGCATTGAAAGGGCACATCATTGTTTGCGGTTACGGGCGCATGGGGCGCTATGTGGTCAATGAACTGAAGCCGCAAAAGGCGGAGTATGTAGTGATCGAGCGCAACCCGGAGATATGCGAATCGATCGTCGAGAAGGGCGGGGTGGCGATTCAGGGCGACGCAAGCGACGAGGCCGCGCTGGAAAGCGCCGGCATTCATCGGGCGTCCGCGCTGGTTGCCGCGCTGAATACGGATGCCGACAACCTTTATCTGACCCTGACCGCGCACGGCATGCGGCCGGACCTCAAGATCATTGTGCGGGCCGAGGAACAAGCCAGCCATTCGAAGTTCATGCGGGCCGGCGCGACGAAAGTCGTTTCTCCCTACGCGATCGGGGCCGACCATATCGTTCAACTGCTGCTGCGCCCGCGCGTTGTCGATTTCATCGAGCTGGTCACGCAGCAAGGCGCGCTGGAACTGAACATCGACCAGACCGAGCTGACCGAGGATTCGCCCTTGTGCGGCAAGACGTTGGCCGAATCCCGCGCGCGCCAGTCGCTGGGACGCATGGTGCTGGCGATCAAGAAAAAGGACGGCGCCACGGTCTTCGATCCCGCGCCGGACACCATGCTCGATCCCGGCGACGTGCTGGTCACCGTCGGGCGCGGCCGATAGGCGCATGCCCGATGTCGGCCCCCATGCTTTTCATATGATTTTGTGGCATGGGCGTCCCGCCCATGATGAATATCGAGAAAACGCGGGCAAGACCTGCCCTGCCGGAGGCTCGGCGTAGGCGGGTGCCCGTGGCACGATATGAAATGTGCCCAGCGCCTTTTCCGGCAAAAACGCTTTCTCCATTCTATGATGGGATATGACGCTATGACCGAATCGACCTCTTCTTCACCCCGTAAATTTTGGGGGTATGCGGCCGGTTATGGCGGCATCTCGATGTTGCGTCAAATCATCGTCTTCATGCCGCTTTACTTCTATAGCCCGCCCGCAGGCAGAGGAACCGAATATCTGTTGGCCGTCTCCGTGGGGCTGGCGCTTTTTGCGGCGCGCGTCGCCGACGTGGTTTCGGACCCGATTGTCGGCTGGTTTTCCGACCGCACCCGCCATCCGTGGGGTAAACGATTGCCCTACATCGTTTTCGGAACACCGATATGGCTTTTGGCCACCATGCTGATCTTTCTGCCGCCGGCCGCCGAACCCGGTTGGCTGAACTTCTTATGGCTGACCGCTATGGCCATTCTGTTTTTCATGGGAAACACGGTCGTGCAGATTCCCTATCTGGCTGTTCTGCCGGAAATCGCCGGGACGGAAGAAACTGCCATTCGAGTGTCCGCCCGCATGGGTAAATTTTACATAGGCGGGGCCTTGGTCGTCATGACCGTAGGCTGGTATACGGGAAGCCGTTTCGGATTTTTCCGGGGCGCCGCAATTGTTTCGGTTCTGGCCGGACTCCTGCTGGCTCTGGCCATCCGCGACTTGTTCTCCGTCGAGCAACACCCGCGTTCTCCGAGCAACGA
>SLMC01000150.1 GCA_007133745.1 Kiritimatiellia bacterium | reverse complement strand
GTCGGATTGGAAACGAGCGGTCGTGACCCTGAAGCAGGGGGACAAGATCGAGGCGATCTAGCGAAAGGACGGGAGAATACGCAGTCATGCCGAACAGAAAATACAGACCGGTCACGCCCAGCTTGAGGTTCACCACGGTGTCGTCCTTCGACGAGATCACCAAGGCGAGCCCCGAACGGTCTTTGGTGCGCGCTCGGAAGCAGAACGCGGGGCGCAACGCCGCAGGGCGCATTACGGTTCGCCATCGGGGCGGCGGCCACAAGCGTCATCGGCGCCTGCTGGATTTCCGCAGGGAAAAATTCGGAGTGCCGGCGCGTGTCGCGGCCATTGAATACGATCCGAACCGTTCGGCCAACATAGCGTTGCTTCATTATGTCGACGGGGAGAAACGCTATGTTCTGGCGCCGCTCGGGCTGAGTGTCGGGACGACGGTGATGTCCGGGCCGGACGCGGAGCCGATCGAGGGCAACGCCTTGCCGCTGGGGAAAATACCTTTGGGGATGACGATCCACAATGTGGAGATGAAACCCGGTCGCGGCGGCACGGTGGTGCGGTCGGCCGGCGAGGGCGCTCAACTGATGTCGCGCGAGGGGGATTTCGCCAATGTCAAGCTGCCCTCGGGCGAGATCAGAAAAATTCATTTGAAGTGCATGGCCACGGTGGGCCGGGTGGGCAATCCCGATCATTCGGCCCTTTCGGACGGCAAGGCCGGGCGTCGGCGCTGGCGCGGGATTCGCCCGACGGTCCGCGGCGTGGCGATGAATCCGGTGGATCATCCGATGGGCGGCGGAGAAGGCCGAAGTTCCGGCGGCGGACATCCCGTCTCGCCCTGGGGCAAACCGGCCAAGGGCGGCAAGACGAGATCGAGACGGAAACCGTCCGACAAGTTCATTGTGAAACGGAGGTCATAGGCGATGTCGCGTTCAATCAAGAAAGGGCCCTACGTGGAGCAGAAGCTCCTGAAGAAGGTGGAGCAGATGAACCGGCTTGGAGACAAGCGCATCATCAAGACCTGGTCGCGCCGTTCCATGATTGTACCGGATTTCGTAGGTCATACGTTCGCCATACACAACGGAAAGCAGCATCTTTCCATTTTTATTACGGAGAACATGGTCGGGCATCGGCTGGGCGAGTTCGCCCCGACCCGCGTGTTCCGCAGGCATGGATCGCATACGGACAAGACGGTTTCACAGAAATAAGGCGGTTTCTAACATGGACGTGACAGCTCAAACAAGATTTGTGCGATTGTCGCCGCTGAAGGCGCGCGATTTGGCTCGGCGCATTCAGGGACGGCCTGTCGCCGAGGCGTTGGACATTACGGGCTTCAGCGATCGCAAGGCGGGCCGACTGCTGGGCAAGACGCTGAAGTCGGCTATTGCCAATGCCGAGAACAACGCGAAACTTTCGGTGGACGACCTTATAGTCAAAAGGGCGGTGGTGGACGAGGGGCCGAAAATCAAGCGTCATTGGCCGCGCGCGCGTGGCGGGGTGCGGCCGGTGCGGCGCCGCATGGCCCATCTGACCGTCGTGCTGAGCGATGGCGAAAATCATGTCGAATAGACAGCAAGTAAAGGAGTAACGTCTTGGGCCAGAAAGTAAATCCTATAGGGCTGCGCTTGGCAGTCGACAAGAACTGGCGTTCCCGCTGGTACGCAGACAAAAGAACTTTCGGGGGTCTGCTCGCCGAGGATACGACGATTCGCGGCATTGTGAAGAAGCGGCTGGAAAACGCGGCGGTTCCCGGCGTGACGATCGAGCGCTATGCCAATCGGGTTCGCGTGAACGTGTTTACGGCTCGGCCCGGCTTCGTTGTCGGGCATAAAGGTCAGGAAATCGACCGCATTCGCGAAGAGCTGGTCAAGGCGACCGGCAAGGAAATCTACATTGAAATCAAGGAGATTCGCAATCCGGACACGAATGCGCAACTAGTGGCCGAGAATATCGCCCTGCAAGTCGCGCGCCGCGTGTCGTTGCGCCGCGCCTTGAAGCGGGCCATGCAGACGGCCATGGATATGGGGGTCGACGGCATCAAGATTCGCGCGGGCGGTCGACTGGGCGGTGCGGAAATTGCCCGTGTGGAATGGTATAAGAGTGGCAAAATCCCCTTGCATACGCTTCGGGCGGTCATCGATTACGGCTTCGCCGAATCGGCTACGACTGCGGGCCGGATCGGGATCAAGGTTTGGATCGCCAAAAATGATAACGAAATAGAGGCGAGGCAGCCGAGAAGGAGAGCATCCGATGCCGTTAATGCCTAAAAGGGTCAAGCATCGCAAAGTGCAGCGTGGCACGCGCAAAGGGACGGCGCGTTCGAGAACGCGCTTGAGCTTTGGCGAGTACGGGTTGAAGGCGTTGGGCCGGGGCTGGGTGAAAAGCGTGCAGATCGAAGCGTGTCGCGTGGCGATCAACCGTCACATGAAACGCAAGGGAAAGCTTTGGATCCGGATTTTCCCGGACAAGCCGGTGACGAAAAAGCCGATTGAAGTCAGAATGGGTAAAGGCAAGGGCGCGCCGGATCACTGGGTGGCCGTGGTGAAGCCCGGCATGGTGTTGTTCGAGATTGCGGGCGTTCCCGATATGATTGCTCGGGAATCCTTGCGTTTGGCCGATGCCAAGCTGGGGATACCGACCCGGCTGATTTGTCGCGATTAACGGGGACTTGGCATGAAAGCAACCGCTTTGAGAGATTTGAGCGACGACGAACTGCTGCAGGCGCGCGACGACATTCGCAAAAAGCTTTTCGATCTCAGGATCAAGAAAGGCATGGGCGACGCGTCGGAGCAGCCGTTGCTGCTGCGCATGGTCCGACGGGACGTGGCTCGCGTCGAAACAGTCGTAAAACAACGGGGGATATCGGGATGACGGAGCAGACAGACGTCGGCAAGCGAGGAAGCAGGCGCGGGCGAAAGGGCGTGGTGTTGCGCCGCAGCGGCGATAAAACCGTGACGGTGAGCGTAGAACGCCGCAAACGCCACCCCTTGTACGGCAAGGTGGTGCGCTATACCGCGAAGCTGCATGTCCACGACGAACGGAACGAGGCGGTGGCGGGCGACCGCGTGCTGATCGTGGAAACGCGACCGCTGAGCAAAATGAAACGCTGGCGCTTGCTGGAAATTGTCAAGGACCCGGCGCGCGAGGCATAGAAAACAAGGGCTTGCCCGGACAGGTTTTTGCGGAGAAGGCGGAGACAACGTTATGATAGCCGAACAAACGGATTTAGTCGTTGCGGACAACAGCGGCGCGAGGCGTGTCCGCTGCTTCCGAGTGCTGGGGCAACGCAAGAAATACGCCCGCATCGGAGACATGGTCAAGGTCTCCGTCAAGGAGGCCCAGCCGGGCGGTCTTGTGAAGGCGGGCCAGGTGTGCACGGCTCTGATTGTGCGAACCAAGCATGCGATCCGTCGAAAAGACGGATCAAGCGTGCGGTTCGACAACAACGCCGTGGTGCTGGTGGACGAGAGTCGCAATCCGATCGGCTCCAGAGTTTTGGGGCCCGTTGCGAGGGAATTGCGCGACATGAACTACGCCAAGGTCATTTCTCTGGCACCGGAAGCGCTGTAGGGGATTCGCATTATGAGTGTGCCGAGAATAAGAAAGAACGATATAGTTGCGGCCGTGACGGGAACAAGCAAGGGTAAAACCGGCAAAGTGCTGCAAGTGGTGAAGTCGGGGAAGCGGGCGATCGTCGAGGGGTTGAATCCTGTCAAAAAGACGATGCGCAAAAGCCAGGACAATCCGCATGGCGGGATTGTGCAAAAGGACGCGGCGATAGATGTATCCAATTTGATGCTCTTTTGTCCGTCCTGCAAGAAGGGTGTGAGAATTGGCCGGGACAAGGACGGAGACAGGCGTATTCGCCGCTGTCGCGCGTGCCGGCATTCATTCGACGGGTAGACGATACAATGACAGCGAAACTGATGGAAAAATACAGAACGGAAGTTGTTCCCGGCCTCATGAAAGAGTTCGGAATGACCCATCCGATGCAGGCGCCTGCGATCGTCAAGATCGTGGTCAACATGGGGATCGGGATCGTGGACAAGAATGTCTTCGAGTCGCGACTGAAGGATATGGCTCTGATTACGGGGCAGCGTCCTGTGGTGACGAAGGCGCGGAAGAGCATATCCAACTTCAAGGTTCGGGAAGGCATGAATCTGGGGGCGAAGGTGACGTTGCGCGGCACTCGGATGTACGAGTTTCTGGACCGCCTGATCAATGCCGCTCTGCCCAGAATTCGCGACTTCCGGGGATTGTCGCCTCGCAGTTTCGACGGGCGCGGCAATTTTTCGATCGGCTTGCGGGAATTCGACATTTTCCCGGAAATCGACCCCAATCACGCTACCGGAAGCCAGGGGGGGATGGATATTGTCATTGTTACGAGCACGGATTCGGACGATGTAGCCCGTGCGCTTTTAAAGCTTTTCGGAATGCCGTACAGCAAGAATTAGTCGGAGGAGACCGTGGCCAAAAAGTCCCTGATTGTCAAGTCGAAGCGCGAGCCGAAATTTTCGGCGCGCGGTTACCATCGTTGCAGCCGTTGCGGTAGGCGCAGAGCCTTCATGCGCAAGTTCATGCTGTGTCGTATTTGTTTCAGGGAGGCGGCGCTTGACGGGCGCATCCCGGGCATTGTCAAAGCCAGTTGGTAGACGGTTGCACATTCCGGTCATTAAGGAGATCGCATGAGTTTTTCGGATCCGATTTCGGACATGCTGACAAGAATAAGGAACGCGCACATGGCGGGGCACGAGGCGGTGGACATGCCGCACTCCCGGTTCAAGGGCGAGGTGGCCAGGATACTGAAGAAGGAAGGGTATATCGTCGACTACAGGATCGAGGGCGGGGTCGGCAGGATATTGCGCATCTATCTGAAGTATGCCGCCGAGCGCGAGCCGGTCATTCGCGGTTTGAAACGTCATAGCCGACCGGGTTTGCGGCGGTATGTGGGCGCGAATGACATTCCGCGGGTGTTCGGGGGGATGGGGGTGGCCATTTTGAGCACCTCGAAGGGGATCATGACGGATGCGGACGCCCGCCGGGAAAAGATCGGCGGCGAACTGGTTTGCACGGTCTGGTAGAGCGTACGTATGCAACAAGGAGCTTGAAGGTGTCGCGAACAGGACAAAAACCGTTGGACATACCTCGCGGAGTCGAGGTGCAGATCGAGTCGAGACGCGTTGCGGTCAAGGGACCGAAAGGGACGCTGTCTTTGAATTTGCCGTTAAAGATCGGCGTGGCGGTCGAAAACGGGGCCGTTCTGGTTTCCCGCGAAGATCAGTCGCGCGAGGCCAAAAGCTGTCACGGCCTGATACGGACTCTGATCCGAAATATGTGTCTGGGCGTTAGCGAAGGCTTTGTCAAGGTGCTGGAACTTCATGGGGTCGGCTTCAATGCGGAAGTACGGGGGGATCTGCTGTCGATGAATCTGGCCTTTGCCAGCCCTGTCGAATTTTCCGTTCCCGAAGGGGTGACGGTGACGGTCGATGGAGGCACGGTAGTGACCGTGTCCGGAATGGACAATCAGAAAGTGGGCGACGTGGCGGCGAAGATACGCTCCTTTTTCCCTGTCGAACCGTACAAGGGCAAAGGCATTCGGTATCGTGGCGAGAATGTTCGCCGTAAAGTCGGTAAAAAGGTTGCGTAAATCAGGGGCGGGAGGAACGCCATGAGCGTTTTGTCGAGAGTCGAGGCCCGGAAACTAAGGCATCGGCGCATAAGAAAAAAGATTTCGGGAACGGCGAGTCGTCCCCGAATGGCCTTGGCGGTGTCGCTCAGGCGCATGTCCGTGCAGTTTATCGACGATGATCGCGGCGAGACGATCGCGGCGGCATACAGCGTTTCCGGCGGCGAGCCCAAAAACGTCGCGGGAGCGCGGACGCTGGGCGAACGCGCCGGCCGGGCGGTTCTGGACAAGGGCATTAGCGGTGTCGTGGTCGATCGCGGCGGATTCAAGTATCATGGCCGCGTTCGGGCGATTGTGGAAGGCGCTATGGCTGCCGGGCTGGGCGTTGGATCGGCAACGTTGCCTGAGCAAATTGCGGACAAGGCAGAGAACGCCGCCGCTGAATCGAAAAAGAAGGCCAAGACGGTTTCGAAGCCTGAAAAAGAGCAGAAGGAGGCAACGTGAGTTCGGAAAAGTCTTTGATGAGCGCCGAGATGGAGGAGCGAGTTGTGTTTGTGAACCGTTGCTCCAAGGTGGTCAAGGGCGGTCGCCGTTTCAGCTTCAGCGCCGTGGTTGTGGTCGGCGACAAGGCCGGGCGGGTCGGTTTCGGTTTCGGCAAGGCCAATGAAGTTGCGGACGCCATTCGCAAGGGAGGCAGCACGGCGCGCAAGAGTCTCTTCAAGGTTACGATGAAGGATCGCACCGTGCCGCACGAAGTTTTGGCGGCGTTTTCCGGCGCCAAGGTGCTGCTCAAGCCGGCGGTGCCGGGGACGGGCGTCATCGCGGGCGGAGGCATGCGTGCCGTGCTCGAAGCCGCCGGCTACCGCGATGTGCTGGGCAAATCTCTGGGCAGCGCCAACAAACTGAATGTCGTCAAGGCCACGATCAAGGCGCTGGAAACGCTGCGTTCCAGAAGCGAGGTCGAGTCAATGCGGAAAAGCGCGTAAACGCGCATGCGGGAGAGAGAGCGCAATACATGAATCTTCATTCGCTTGAAAAGAATAAAGCCGCGCGGCATCGCCGACGCATTGTCGGGCGGGGCATGAGTTCCGGAACGGGGAAAACGTCCGGCAAAGGCCACAAAGGACAGATGGCGCGAAAAGGACACAAGCACAAGGCCGGCTTTGAAGGCGGTCAGATGCGTCTGGTGCGCCGCATTCCCAAGCGCGGTTTCAACCGGGCTTTTAAGCGCGTGTACCAGCCGGTCAATGTCGGGGCGCTGTCCGCCTTTGCCGACGGCGCGCTCGTGGACCTCGAGGCCTTGGCGGCGATGGGTCTGATCAAGGGCGGGAAAAGCGCCGGAGGGATCAAGGTGCTCGGATTTGGCGAGATGGAAAAAAAGCTTACGGTAAGAGTCCAGGCGTTCAGCGCTTGCGCCCGCACTAAAATCGAGGCGGCCGGCGGCGTGTGCGAAACGACAGAGAGCTAATGTTTTCAGCTTTTTTCAATTCTTTCAAGATTCCCGAACTCAGGCGGCGCATTCTTTTCGCGTTCGGCCTGGTGTTCATTTGTCGTATTGTCGCCAGCGTACCGACGCCGGGGGTCGACCCTCTGGCGCTTAAGGAGGTCATTCAGGATATCGAGAGCCAGGTGGGCGGCGGGTTTCTGCCCTTGCTGGATCTGTTCAGCGGCGGGGCGTTGAGGAATGTGGCCGTCGGGGCGCTGGGCATTATGCCGTACATCAGCGCTTCGATTATTTTGCAGTTGATGACGGCCGTGATTCCGGCGCTCGAACGCCTGGCGAGGGAGGGGGACACGGGGCGGCAGAAGCTGACCCAGATCACGCGCTATCTGACCATTGCCATTTGCATTGTTCAAGGCATGACCATGGCCATCACCCTTGAAAACCCGGGGGCGCTTGGGATCACCCGCGACATTGTTCTGGTGAAAGGATGGGGGTTTCGCTTGATGACGGTTCTGTCCATGACGACCGGCGCCATGCTGGTCATGTGGCTGGGCGAACAGATAACGGAGTATGGCATCGGGAATGGCATTTCGCTCATTATTACGGTCAATATTATCAGCGGCCTGCCCGGAGCCCTTTTCGCGTTGTACGGGATGTTCCAGAAGGTGGACGGCATTTCGCACTTCAACGTGTTTCATCTGGCGGGTTTGACGGCGATGTTTCTGGCGGTGACGGCCGGCACCGTGGCCTTGACCCAGGGACAGCGACGCGTGCCCATTCATACGACCAAGCGGGTGGTGGGCCGCAAAGTGTACGGAGGGCAGAACACGTATATGCCGTTGCGCGTGAATTATTCCGGCGTGATGCCCATCATCTTCGCTTCGGCGCTGCTGATGTTTCCCGTTATGCTGCTGAAAAGGGCGCCGGATTCGTGGGGACGTTTTTTCCCGGCGCTGGCGCGGGCCATGGACATGGGCGAGCCGCTGTATCTGGCCGTGTACGGATTGATGATCCTGTTCTTTTCGTACTTTTGGGTCGCGACCCAGTTCAATCCGATACAGATCGCGGACGACTTGAAGCGCAACGGCGGGTATGTGCCGGGCATACGGCCGGGGCGCCCCACCGCCGACTATCTGGATCGGACGATGTCGCGCATTACTCTGGTCGGCGCCGTGTTTCTGACCATCATCGCGATTATTCCTTCGGTCATGGCCAAGCAACTGGATGTGCCCTGGCTGGTGGCGTCCTTTTTCGGCGGAACCAGCCTTCTGATCATTGTCGGCGTGGCGCTGGATACCATGCGGCAGGTGGAGTCGCATCTGCTTATGCGGCACTACGACGGATTTTTGAGAAAAGGCAAGTTGCGCTCGCGGCGCTAGCATGGACCTGAAACGAGACGGGAAACGATTATGAAAATTATTGTGTTGCTCGGCGCCCCGGGATCGGGCAAGGGAACGACGGCGGAAAAAATACGCGACCGTCTGAACGCCGTTCATCTTTCGACAGGCGATATGCTTCGCGCGGCGGTCAAGGCGGGAACGCCGACCGGCAAGACGGCGGACGGCTACATGAAAAAGGGCGAGCTGGTTCCCGACGACGTGATGGTTCGCCTGATGGAAGACCGCATGGAACAAGGGGACGCCAACGCGCTGTATCTTCTGGACGGATTTCCCCGGACGATCGCGCAGGCCGAGCTTCTGGAGCAAAGCCTGGTTGCGCGAAACGGACGCATTGCGCGCGTCGTTTTTCTCGACGCGCCCCGCGACGTTTTGATAGACCGCCTGACGGGACGCAGAATTTGCCGAAGCTGCGGCATGAATTTTCATGTCCGAAACATTCCGCCCAAGCGTGAAGGCGTATGCGACGCGTGCGGGGGCGAACTGTATCAGCGCCCCGACGACAATCGGGAAACCATTGAGAACCGGTTGGATGTTTACGAAAGACAAACGAGCGATCTGATTGCCCGCTATACGGATCTCGGGCTGCTGACCCGGGTGGACTCGGCGCAAGGCGCCGAAGCTTTGGCGGAACAAGTGGCGAACATTGTCGGGCAGGGCTAGAACCGAAAAGAACGGGGACTATGGCTCTGGTTAAAAGCGAATCGGAATTGGAAGGGCTTCGCGTTAGCGGCAGCATAGCCGCCATGATTCGGGACAGGCTGGCCGCCTCCGTTGCGCCCGGCGTGACAACGGGCGAATTGGGCGATTATGCCGCCGAATTGATGACGGCCAACGGCGCCAAGAGCGCGTTTTTGGGGTATCGCGGATATCCCGGCATGATCTGCGTGTCGGTCAACGAAGAAGTGGTTCATGGCATTCCGGGCCGGCGTCGGATTCGGCTTGGAGACATTGTGAGCATCGATGTGGGCGTACGGCATCAGGGTTACGTGGGCGACACGGCCACGACCGTGATGGTTGGAGTGACGGATCAGGACGTGATTCGTTTGGTTCAGACGGCGGAAACGGCCTTGCGGGAAGCGGTGCGACAGGCGTGCGCGAGCAAACGCGTGTCCGACATTTCGGGCGCCATCGAGCGGACGGCCCTTGACCGGGGCTGTTCGGTGGTCCGAAAGTTTGTCGGGCACGGGATCGGGCGCGAAATGCACGAGGAGCCGCAAGTGCCGAATTTCAGGCAGAAGGGACGCAGCTCGAAACTCAGGACGGGCATGGTTCTTTGTCTGGAGCCGATGCTGAATATGGGCGGGCATGATGTCGAAGTGCTCGCCGACGGATGGACCGTGGTGACGAAAGACAGAACGTTTTCGGCCCATTTCGAGCATATGGTGGCTATTCGAAACGGGGATGCTGAAATTTTAAGTCTGGACAAAACGGGGGCGGGCAATTAAATTGAATTTTTTGTGGACTTCTTCCGGTGAAGTCGCTACCGTATCCCGTTTTTCAATGACTGTAGAGTGAAAAGGACGCAAGCCATGAAGGTGAGAGCTTCGGTCAAAAGAATGTGCGAGCGATGCAAGGTTGTGAGGCGGAAAGGGGTGGTGCGAGTCATCTGTTCCAACTTGCGTCATAAGCAGAAGCAAGGATAATGGAGAAGGCATATGCCCAGACTGCTAGGTGTTGACATTCCAGGTAGAAAGCGTATCGAGTACGCGCTTTGCTATATTCACGGCATTGGATTGACGCGGGCCAGGGCGATCGTGGCCGAGTCGAAAATCGATGTGGCCAAAAAGGCCGACGATTTGAGCCCGGACGAATTGCGCGTGCTTCTGGGCGTGATTCAGGGGCTCCGGGTTGAAGGCGATCTGCGCCGCGAGGTGTCTCAGAACATTCGGCGTCTGGTCAGCATCGGAAGCTATCGCGGCTTGAGGCATCGGCGCGGTTTGCCGGTGAGAGGGCAGCGTACGAGCACCAATGCGCGAACCCGCAAGGGGCCGCGCCGAACGGTGGGCGCTGTGCGCGACAAGGCGGCGCGTCAGGCCGTGAAAAAGGGTGGCGGCAAGTAGAGAACGCTGATTTTTGTTTTGGGAGGGATCATGGCAGAATCCGAGAAGAAAGATGTCCGCGATGCTGAAGACACGAAGGTGCCTGGCCCGGCGGAGAGCAAATCGGGCGTGGCGACGGAAGTGAAGCCGGATCCGGTATCGGCCGAGTTGCCGATCGGAGACAAGGACGAGGCTGGAGCAGAAGCGTCTGCTGCGGCCAAGGGGCCGCGTATCAAGCGTGGCGCGAGAACAGTGCCGGCGGGAATCGCCCATATCCGGGCGACGTTCAACAATACGGTTGTGTCCATCTCGGATATGCAGGGCGGCGTTGTCGCCTGGAGCACGGCCGGTAGAGCCGGATTCAAGGGGTCCCGGAAAAGTACGGCGTTCGCGGCAACGACCGTCGGACAGGACGCGGCCCGGCAGGCGGTGGCCAAGGGCATGCATGAGGTCGAGGTTCGCGTGTGCGGCGCGGGCGCGGGGCGGGAATCGGCTATTCGCGCCTTGCAGTCTTCGGGCCTGAACGTTTCGGTGATAAAGGATGTGACCCCCATGCCTCACAATGGATGTCGGTCGAGAAAGAGGAGACGAGTGTAGATGGGCAGGCATACTGGACCAGCATGCAAATTGTGTCGGCGGGAAGGCATGAAACTCTTCCTGAAAGGGGCGCGTTGCGCCATGGCCAAGTGCGCGATCGAGCGTGGACGACCGGCTCCGGGCGTTCACGGCAGTCGGCGTCAGAGAAAAATGTCCGATTACGGAACCCAGTTGCGGGAGAAGCAGAAGCTGCGCCGTCAGTACGGGTTGCAGGAAGGACAGTTTCGATTGTCCTTCGAGCGAGCCATGCGCTCCAAGGGCGTGACCGGCGAACGGCTCCTGCAGATTCTCGAAACGCGGCTGGACAACGTGGTTTATCGGCTCGGGTTCGCCCCGTCCCGCCGAGCGGCCCGTCTGTTTGTCACGCACGAGCATATCGTGGTTAACGGGCGCAAGGCGACGATCCCTTCCATGAACGTGTCGGAGGGCGCGGTTGTTTCTATCAGGAACAACGCCAAAAGCCAGGCGTTCGTTACCCGTTCGTTCGAGAGCACGGAAGGCGTCGTTACGGTGCCCTCGTGGCTTTCTCGAGACAAGGACAAGATGGAAGGCCGGGTGGAGCGTATCCCGACAAAGGAGGAGATAGCGCCGATGGTCGATGAACAGCTTATTGTCGAACTGTATTCCAAGTAGTTCCGAAGACGCGAGCCGCAGGATTCCGGAAAGGATTTTAACATATGGCAATCAGGATCAACAGGTTTGAAATGCCCAAGTGCGTTGTCAAGGACGAATCGACGGCCACGGAAACGTACTGTCGGTACAGCGTGGAACCTCTCGAGGTGGGTTACGGACGGACTATCGGCAACTCCTTAAGGCGCGTTTTGCTCTCCTCGATCGAGGGCGTGGCGATTACCGCCGTGCGCATCGTCGGCGCCGAACACGAGTTTTGCAGCATGCCGGGCGTGGTGGAGGATGTTACCGATATCGTGCTGAACCTGAAGAAAGTGCTTTTCCGCAATTATGTCAGGGAAACCTGCGAACTATGGCTGAACGCCAAGGGTCCTGGCGATGTCAAGGCCGGCGACATTGAAACGGGCGGCTTAGTCGATGTGATCAATCCGGATTTGCATTTGGCCACCCTTGCCGCCGATGGAAAATTGGAAATCAAGCTGGAACTTTGCATCGGACGCGGTTTCCTGCTGGCCGACCGTGAAACGGAGTCGTCCGCCGAAGCCGAGGAAATCGGGCGGATTCCCGTCGACGCCAAGTTTTCACCAGTCAACCGCGTGAATTTTTCGACGGAAAACACGCGCGTGGGACAGCGGGTCGATTACGACAAGCTTATTCTGGAAATCTGGACCGATGGCCGGGTTTCGCCGGACGAGGCTCTGACCATGTCGGCCGCCATATTCAGGCGCCACATGGATGTTTTCGTCAATTACGACGAGAACATCGTGGAATTCGAGGAAACCGAGAAGAAGGTGGATGCCGAAAAGGAAAGCTTGCGCAAAAAGCTGAACATGAGCGTCAACGAGATCGAGCTGAGTGTTCGCGCCGCCAACTGTCTGAATAACGCCAATATCACGACGGTGGGACAGTTGGCGCAGAAGACCGAGGCCGACATGCTCAAATACCGGAATTTCGGGAAGAAGTCCCTGAACGAAATCAAGCAGAAGCTTGTGTCCCTCGGTTTGGGGCTGGGCGTGGTGGTCGATACGGATTTGATTGAAGAAACCAAGGACGAGTAGAGCGGGGAACGTGTCATGCGGCATAGATGTTTGGACAAGAAACTGGGTAGAAGCGGCTCGCATCGAAAGGCGCTTGTGGCCTCGCTCGTGAGAGCTTTGATCAAGGAACGACGGATACGAACGACCTTGGTCAAGGCGAAAATCGTTCGGAGCGCCGCCGAAAAAATGGTGACGCTGGCGCGGAAGGATACGGTCGCCGCGCGTCGTCTGGTCTTTGCCCGGCTCGCATGCCGGGACTGTGTCAAGACGCTGTTCGAGACCATGGTTCCGGCTTTCGAAGGCCGGCCCGGCGGCTACACGCGCATCGTCAAGCTCGGAACCCGTCAAGGCGACGGGGCCGACATGGCCATTCTGGAATGGGTCGCCCTCGACATTCCGGACAAGCGGAAGAAGAAAAAGGAAAGCAAGGACAAGAAAGAGGCGAAGTCAGTCGCCTAAACGGCCGACCTTTTTCGGAAGGAATCCCCGTTGGTCCTTCCGGGTTTTCCCGACAATTCAACAATCGTTTCGCCTCATTCATCCTCTTCAAAAAGGCTGGCTTCATCCATGTCGGGTATTCCACTCGTCATTGCGCCTGTCATGAAATCAAAGAACACTCCTGCCGCTTGGCAGAGATTGCGAAGAATCTCGCTCTGGTCTTTGCGTTGCGCGAGATCCTTTGTCTTCTTCATTTCGACAAGCACGCGCTTGGCTTCGCGCAGCGTGGGTTCAAGTATGTCTCTTGGATCGTACATTCTTTCAGTGTCCTTTTGAAACTGATTCGTGTAGACGGGGCTGTATATCATAACTCGAGCTTCCGAAACATGTCGTCTGCGTCCTCGCAGACGACGAGATGTTGTCATGATCTAAAGTTGCCATTGTTTGATTGCTTTGTCACCCCATGGTTTGTATTGAGCGTTGTTTTTTGCTGCCAACGTAGAGTTCAGCTTCGGAATGATGCGCCGAAAACGTCTGGCATTCTTGAAGGGGATTATCGCATCATTTCGTGATCTGCACGGGCTTGTTGGCCGATTCAGTCTTCACCTGGCCGTCCGTTACCCAATGTTAATATTGATACGGTC
>SLMC01000112.1 GCA_007133745.1 Kiritimatiellia bacterium | reverse complement strand
CACCCGTTACGGTAAACAAGACTTTTTCGCCTATCGAAACCACATTTTTTATAGCAGGCTCGACTACCAACTTACGACTGTCCGGCGCGCTGCGCGGGTCGGAGACGTAGGGGTTGTCCTTGAAATACCGGTCGAGATCGGTACCATCCTTGTCCTTTTCGCATCCGGTCAAAACCGTGAACGCGCCTGCGACAACGGCGACGGCCGCCAGACCCAACAGAAGTTTTTTCCCGTTCATGATCGTCCTCCCTGGTTAGGTTTTCCGCAACGTATCAAACATCATCCTGTCCAACAACATATAAATGAAAAATTTTCCCGCATCATGATGGGCGGACTGAAAGTCCACCCTGCGTCGGGCTTCACCCGCAACCCCAAGCGTGTGTGTGAGTATGTGGGTTTGGGAGTATGTGAGTTTTCACCCACACACTCACGCACCCACAAACAATCACGCCTCCAATTTCTTGTTTTTTTCGGCAGAACGGCGTGATTAAGGCGCTAAGTGTGGCAATTAAGTGTCAGGGCAATGCTCCGACCCTTGATCGATCCGCTTCGTCGTTCTCCATTTTTCCGTGTTTTCCGCGTTTTCCGTGGTTGCCATTTCTTGTTCTTATTCGCACACTCCTATTTCGATGTTCAAAGCAGAAACGCTACAGACCCGCCCCGGTTTCGACATAGGGAATGCGTTCGTCTTCGCGACCGACCGGCGCCACATCCTTGCGGCGGGACGCCACGCCTTTGGCGGAAATCTCGACGATGTCCCAGCGATAAATCATGCCGGCGCGCCGAAGCTCGACCACATCGCCCTTCTGCACGATGCCGATCCCGTCGCCGAGCATGGCGATATGCCGGGCGCCGCTCCCGGCAATGGACAGAACCTTGAGACTCGGCCAAACGCTTTTTTTCTGAATCTCGACCACGTGCACTTGCTTCTGTTCTTTTTCCTTGTCGGCCTCGTCGACCTCGTCCGGTTCTTCTACCGGCCGCAGTTCGGGTTTGACATAGCCGACGGGCCAGAACGGATCGCGTTCCGGCAATGTTTCGGCCCAGGCCTTTTCCGCAGGGTCGTCCGCGTCCGGGACGGCGTCATCGGTCTGAACATCCGCCGCTTCTCTTGCGGAATCCGGCGGCACAGGCTCAGCCGCTTCCGAGGCCGAGCACGGCAGAGCCCGTGCCAGGATCAATACCGCGACACACAAAGCCATCCATTGCGACAAAAACCCGTTGATGCGCCCGGAGCGGCTCGGCTTCCCGAGCCGGGATGCCGGACGCGGAAGCGCGTCCGCTCCGCCATTTCGGAGCGGCTCGGTTTCCCAAGCCGGAATGCCGGACGCGGAAGCGCGTCCGCTCCGCATGTAATGGCGCAGATCGGCTTCCCGAGCCGGAGATCCGAACACGCAGATTGTCGTTCGCGACCACCCGCATTTGTCATTTTTGTCGTGTTCATTGCAGCATAGCCTCCAGCGTCTCGCGATAATCGTCATCCCGCCAGATCGGCCATTGAACAACGAACGCCACGTCGTGTTGCGGCAGCATGTCCGGCGCCGGCTTGGGATCGGCGGTCACCGACAGCGAGACGACGGTCACGCAGGGGTCGCTGTCCTCGATCGTTTTCATCACTCGGGCCACGTCGTGAAGACCGGCCTTGAACGATACGCGAGCGCTGTACGCATGCACCAAATCGCGAACGGCGTCTCCGCCCCGTGCCGGTTCGACAGCGCGTCGGCCGAGTTCCTGAAAAACCGGCTCGTCCAGACCCGCCTCGCGGAACCAGACTTTCACCTTTTCGTTCGCACCCAAAGAGAGATTGCCCCCGAGCCGGGGCCGTAGCAGATGGCGGTCGGAATATTCGCGCATGCGTTCGATCAGCTCGCGATTTCTTTGCTCGTCGCCCTGCGATTGACGCACAGTCAGGCTGGCCTCGCGAATGTTCTGTTCCAGCACGGCAATGCGCTCGCGGCGTTCCTTGCGCGGCGCCATCAGGCCACGAAGCACAACCTGAAACAAGCCATACAGAGCAAGCGCCGACACAATGACGATCAGCACAATGATCTGGGTCCGTTCCTTTTTGTCTTCCGGCAACTTCATGGCAGAAAATTCCTCGGGTGATACTCGCATTCGAGCGTAAAGATGCGGTCCGCAGGCAGCGCGCCATCCGACGAGTCGCTAAATCCGCGCATGTTGACGGAACTCAAAAGCGTCGCGAACGGTTCTTCCGTTCTGAAAAGACTTGCCATAAGTTCAATGTTTTTCTCCGCGAATCGGTCTTCGACTTCGTCCTCTTCCAACCCCTTGGATTTGCCTTGCATCCTCAAAGTCGTCGTACGCGCCCGACTCCGGGCGGAGACGGCGATCGTCTGATTATAGGTCATCTGCGTTATCTGCATGGTTTCGGGTGTCAGGCGCATAATGGCCGCAAGCTGATCGTGCAGCGTCAGCTTGGTCGCCGGCCAACTGTCCAGAGCCTTCACGATGGCGGCGTTGCGCCCGATTTCCCGAATCCCCGCTTGCGCCGCGTCTCTTTGCGGCTCCAGCGCCTTCCATTGCGCTTCCAGATTCGAAACTTGCGCGCCCATCCGCATCGTGCCGAGCATAACGAACATTGCGATTAGAATCAGCAGGGCGGGAACGACAATCATAGCCAGGCGTTTGAGCAGCTTGAGGCTCACAACGCTGGCGCTGCGCTGTTCGGATTCCAAAATAAGATCGACGCGTAGGTTCATGTTTCCTCGAATGTTGCCAGGCCGGCGCCGAGGGCGGCGGCGAACCGCCAAGGTTCACCGGCCAGATTCTCGGGCAGCGCCCCGTCCGCCATGTTCAAACCCTCGAAAGGATTCCATCCTTGCGGTTCGAGATTCATGGCCGACCTGATTTCGTTGACGACATCGTTGGATTTGGACAGCGAACCGGACAGATACAGCGTTTCGATCTTGCAATTCTCGCGCCGCTCCACGAAATCGCGCGATACGATCATCTGCTTGACCAAAGGCGCCACAACGCCACTGACCGCCTGGGAAATGTCGAAAGCCCCGTCGGACACAATGCCCGTGGCGGTTTCCTCGTCAACGCCCAGGGATTCCATCACCTTGGCCGTCAGCGTTTCGGAACCTGTTGGCAAGCGCCTGACCAGGGCCAGAACCCCCTTGTTGAAAAGAGCCAGCGTACTGCAGTCGGCTCCGAAGTGGATCAGTCCCGTCACCTTGTCCTTGCCCGCGCCGGGTCCGTTCAAAAAAGCCGACATCACGGCCAAATCGGATATTTCAATGGAAAACGGCACCGGCGTGCCTGACGGCAGCCAGCGGGGCGCGAGCGCGGCTTCGGCTTCCGGCAACGCGGCCACAACGACTTTCGACTCCGCCTTGCCCCGCCCTTCCACCACGATTTTATAGGAAATACGGTAGTTTTCAGGCTTTTCCAAACCCAACCCCTGAATCATTTTGTCTTCCTGTTCCGCCGTGAACTCGCCTGGAAACGTAATAAGCTTCACAACCGCCATCCGACTGGACACGCACAAAGCGGCATGTTTCGCCTTGAGATTGGACGGCAGCTTCAACGAAGAAGACTCCCTGACATCGGTGTTCTCGCTCGTCTCGACGCCCGGTAAAACGTCGGCCGCCTGCACGACAGGACCGTTTGCGCCCCGGGACAGACGCACAGCCGTTACGCCTGTCTTCTGCACGTCCAGCCCCACAATATCTTGCGGACCGCGCTTGAATTTCTCGATAAAATT